>PKTC01000166.1:0-3546 GCA_002869305.1 Marinilabiliales bacterium | reverse complement strand
TCATTTTCAATATATTCAGTTTCGACGAGATACGAAGCATTATTATCCAGTGGCGTATATTTTCCTCCCTCATTCCGAAATACGCTTAATCGAATACGAACTCCCTGGTAAAGCTTATTTTTATGTAAAAGTTTAATAATTTCCTTTTCAATAAAACCTGTTTCAATTGAAGTAGGAATCTGTATTTTTAGAGCTTGCATTCCGTATTTCAAACGTGCCAGGTGATCTTCGACAAACTGATTCTCAGTTCCATTGTCATGCATGGTTTCAAACAGTCCATCGCCATAGTAAAAGGATCGGTTTTGAATACTTAAACCAAACTCATCGCGAAAATGATATGCTCCGTTGTATAATATGAATGCATTAATGGGCATAATTTAGAATCTCTTCAATATTACTTACAATATTCTCATTAATATTAACATGTATGCCTTTAACACCTGCATTTTGTGCGCACTCAACATCACGCGCTTTATCGCCTATCATAAAGGATTTCTTAGGATCAATATTGAACCTTGAGAGTGCTTTTTCTATCATTAAGGAATTAGGTTTTCGGCAAATGCAATTCTCATTGATACTATGGTGAGGGCAATAATAGATTTCTGAAAGCTGAACACCAACTTTATTTAGCTCATCTTTTAGGTATTGATGAATTTCGTCCACGTCCTGGTGTGTATAAAGTTTCTTAGAAATACCTCCCTGGTTCGTAATTACAATCAATAAGAAACCATTGTCAGAAAGTTTTTTCATGTTTTCAATGATTCCATCATTTAAATTGAATTCACTTAAATGATACGTATAATCACCCGGATCGTGGTTTATAACTCCATCTCTATCGAAAAAAACTGCTTTATTCATTTTAAAAATTAAATAACTGATTTAAAAACACATTAATCAACTTTGGATCCAGTAAAAGCGGGAATAGAAATCCAAAAACTGCACCTATAAAGTGAGCATCATGATTGATGTTATCTTTTCCCTTTCGACTCATGTAATGAGAATAGCCCAAATATAATACACCAAAAACAATTCCTGGTATGGGTATTACAAAATACAAATAAAGTTTCTGTAAAGGAGAAAAGAAAATATGTGTAAAAAGTATAGCAGAAACGGCACCCGATGCTCCTACTGAATTATACCATTGATTATCCTTTTGTTTAGCTAAAGTCGTAACTGTTGCAAAGATCATGCTTACAAAATATAGCAATATAAAGGATAAAACAGGTGATTTTATAATTCCATTCGCTGCAAGTTGTTTAAAATAATTCTCGACAGATCCACCAAAAAAATACAATACAAACATATTTACAAAGAGATGTACCCAGTCTGCATGCAAAAAGCCATGCGTAATAATTCTGTACCATTCTTTTTTGTGATAAACAGAATATGGATTGAACTGAAGTTTGTCAAAAATATCTCTCCTATTAAATGCTATAATTGAAATTGCAGATGTTATTATAATTAATAGGATAGTCATAGTATTTTTTTAGTGTAGAATTTTGTAAACTAGCTCCTTTAACAATTCGCCATGCGATGTACTTACATTTTGATAACCTTTGGATTTTAAATCATATTCACGAAGTAAGCTTATTACTTCGACCGTTTTCTTTGGATTGTAATTTCGTGCAGCTTTTTCGTAATCCCCAACAAAATATGGATTTACTTTTAACGTGGCAGCAACATTTCTTTTGTCATTTTTATTTTTTACAAAATGATAGGTTAAAACTTTGCTGTAAAAATGATATAAAGTCGAAATGGTCAAAGTAAAAGGATTGTCTTTTTGATTATGACTAAAATAATTTACTATTCGGTTAGCTTTTAGTACGTTTTTCTGTGTTAAAGCTTTATGCAATTCAAAGTTATTGTAATCCTTACTTATTCCAATGTTTCGCTCAATATGGTTCGTTGTAATGTTAAATTCACCATCGGGTAAAGTGATAATTAATTTATCTAATTCGTTGGCAGTTTTACTTAAATCAGTACCAAGATATTCTGTTAGTAGCATTCCTGCACTTGGATCAATGGTTCTGTTTCTATTTTTTAAGTAGGCGTTGATCCAACTAGTAACTTCATTTTCATATAACTTTTTAGATTCAAATAAAACTCCTTTCTGTTGTATTGCTTTGTATAGTTTTTTTCTCTTATCCAGAGTTTTATACTTATAATTAATTACAAGTAAAGTTGAGTTTAATGGATTTTCAGCATAGTGAATTAAGTCCTCAATTTTTTTAATATTTTGAGCTTCCTTAACTATTACAACCTGGTAATTAGCCATCATCGGAAATCTTTTAGCAGTATTTATAACTGTATGTATTTCAGCTTCCTTTCCATATAGTACTGTCTGATTAAAAGACTTTTCTGCATCTGACAACACATTATCATGAATATATTTAGTAATTAAATCAATAAAATAGGGCTCATCACCAGATAAAAAGTAGATGGGTTTATAAATCTTATTTTTTAAGTCGGAAATAATTTGATTAAAATCCATAATTAAAAA
Source organism: Marinilabiliales bacterium (assembly GCA_002869305.1). Taxonomy (GTDB): domain Bacteria; phylum Bacteroidota; class Bacteroidia; order Bacteroidales; family UBA12077; genus UBA12077. The sequence continues at coordinate 1,046 of PKTC01000166.1, read as the reverse complement.
CGAAGGTGTTTAACTGATGCTTTATTTTCTTTTATTTCTTTTAGGGCTTCAATACCAATTCTAACATGAGCTTCAACATATTTTTTAGTAACTTCTTCGTCACTTTTTGATGTTTTGATACCGGAGGAAATCATAGGCTGATCAGAAACTAACAATACTGCACCAGCTGGAATTCCGTTTGCAAAACCAACAGTAAATATAGTAGCAGTCTCCATATCTATGGCCATAGAACGGGTTTTTTGTAGATACTTTTTAAAACGTTCATCGTATTCCCAAACACGTTTATTGGTAGTAAATACAGTTCCTGTAAAATAGTCGAAAGCATTATTTCTTATGACAGTTGAAACAGCCATTTGCAGCTTAAAAGCTGGAAGAGCAGGAATTTCAGGAGGAAGATAATCGTTTGATGTACCTTCACTTCGAATGGCTGCTATTGGAATAATAAAATTCCCAAGTTCATTTTTTCTCTTAAGACCACCACATTTTCCTAAAAACAATGCTGCCTTTGGCTTAATTGCACTTAATAAATCCATTATGGTTGCTGCATTTGCACTTCCCATTCCAAAATTAATCATGGTAATTCCATCTGCAGTAGCGCACTGCATGTTTGCACTTGGGTCAACAATTTTAGTGTTATTCCACTCAGCAAATAAATCCAGGTAATGAGAGAAATTGGTTAATAAAATATACTCACCAAAATCTTCTAGTTTGCATCCTGTATATCGGGGTAACCAATCTTTTACAATTTCGTCTTTTGTTTTCATCGGATGGTATTTTGTTTCTTTTCTTTCTTATTTTTATAATCTATTTAGCAAATATATGAAGAGCTTAAATTTACCAACTTATTCATTCAATATAAAATTAATAGAACAAATAAAGTACATTTTTGATTTTATTCGTAAGAAATTTGTCATATTAACTCCTGAGGAGTGGGTTCGGCAAAATTTTCTAAGATACTTGGTGGAAGAAAAAAAATATCCTGCATCTTTAATAGCTGTTGAAAAAGAATTTACATTAAATAACCTGTCTAAAAGGACAGACGCTTT
>PKTC01000307.1 GCA_002869305.1 Marinilabiliales bacterium | reverse complement strand
ATGTATATTTACGATGTTGCAGGCAGTTGCAGTGATGAAGTAAGCTTTAATATTGAGATCAACAATACCCCGGTTATTGACTATCCTGGCGATCAGGTTTCGTGCGGAGATTATATTTTACCGGTAATTACGGGATCTAATTTATCAGGCACAGAAGGCTATTATTCTGGTCCAAATGGGACAGGTATTAGTTATTCTTTTGGTGAATCTATTACAGCAAGCATGGTAATGTATATTTATGATATGAATGGCAGCTGCAGTAATGATGAAAGCTTCGTTATTACAATTATTTCAACTCCAGATGTTTATGATATATATGATCAGGATATCTGCGATAGTTATACTTTACCGGTTATTACTGGTGAAAATTTGACTGGGAATGAATCCTATTATAGTTCAAGTGGAGGGACTGGAGATGTTTATAATGCTGGTGATGTAATGAGTAGCTCTACAACATTATATATATACGATAAGAATACTACATGCAGTGATGAGGAAAGCTTTACTATTAGTCAGCGAAGAGCTGAAGTTAACTTGGAGGAAGATATTAGAATATGTGAAGGTGAGACCTATACTTATACTACAAATGAACCATTTAGTGCATATGAATGGAATGATGAAAGCTCTGATTCAGAATTCATTACCGGACAAGATGGTCTGGTATGGGTAAAAGTTTCAAACGAATATTTTTGTACTGCAAGTGATACGGTATATCTTACTGTGCATAATAGTCCAACAGTGGATCTTGGTAACGATACAATAATTTGTGATGATGAGCGTCTACTCATTGATGCTGGAGAATTTATGAGCTATGAATGGTCAACTGGAGAAGTGACCAGGAGCATACAAGTAAATTCAGGTGAGCAGGAAATATCGGTAAGGGTAACAGATGAAAATGGTTGTACAGATAGTGATCAAATTTTAATAGCTATTTGTGAGGCATCGGTTCTAGATGAGATTACCAATGTATTTACTCCTAATGATGATGGAGTGCACGATACATGGATAATATACGGTATTGAAAGTTTTCCAAATGCAAAAATTGAAGTATTCGACCGATCACAACGTAGAGTTTTTTCTAAATCAGGAAATTACAGTAATTCTAATGCCTGGAATGGGACACTAAACGGTAAGGAATTACCAATGGATAATTATTATTATGTAATTGACCTGCATGGAGACGGAAAAAAGATCATTAAAGGGTATGTAACCATTATTAAATAATAAGAATTTGAATAAATATCATCCATGGTGAAATTTTTAATTAACATATCTGCAATATTAATTCTGGTTTTGTTTTCAAGAACAGAAAGCTTGTTCGCGCAGCAATTTCCGAATTATACCCTCTTTTATATGAATAAATACGCAGTTAATCCAGCTTCAGCCGGAGCCAATGGCGCTACGAACCTAAGCTTTATTGCAAGAGAAGAGTCTGCTGGATTTGAGGGTACCCCAAAAACGTATGCTTTTTCAATGGACTCCAGAATATTAGGGCAAACAGATATATATAAGAAATTATTTAAAAAGCGGGTATCGGGTAACGTTGGCTGGGGATTATATCTTTACAGTGATTTAAATGGACCTATTGGCAAGACTGGAGTTAATGGAACATATTCTTATCATATAGACTTTCAGGATTCTCAATTGTCTTTTGGAATTTCTATGGTATTGTTTCAATTAAGTATTAGAAAGGACGATTTTATAACGGATGATGGGGAAACAATAAATGATCCTCTTTTAGCGGGCGGCAATGAGTCCATTTGGATAACCGATGCAAATTTTGGTATATATTACTCTACCGAAGATTTCTTTGTTGGATATTCTACCACGCAATTGTTAAATTCATTTACCCAATTTGGAGCGAATGGGCAAGGAGAGTTCAAGTTGACCAGACAACATAATATTATTGGTGGATATAACTATGAGGTTAATAAGAGCTTTGATCTTGAGCCAACAACCTTCATAAAATTTGATGAGAATTTAAGAACACAGGCAAATTTGGGAATACGAATAATTTACGATAAAAAATTATGGGGAGGATTATATTACAAAACATTAAATACTTTCTCATTTCACTTTGGTGTAAATTATGATAAGTATTATTTAGCTTATGCCTTTGATTACGGTATTAACGCTATGAGTAAACAGACATGGGGAACACATGAACTAGTGGTCTCGGTAAAATTCGGTGGTAAAGATCGTTACAAATGGCTTAACAAGTTTTAAGTACTCTGACGATAATAATTTGATCCTTTATCATTCTTCTAACATATCGTGTCCTTATAATTATTGAACCTGACTTCGTCGTATCTGCTATGATTATAAATAACCATTTTTAACTGGTTTTTACTTTTCGTGTCAAATTTATTAGATCTGAAAGTGAAATTATAAAATTGATTTTTATAATCTCTTTAAACTCGATTTTACAGAATGATAATCCAGATAATACAAAAATTTAATGGAGAAGCTGTTTATTTTTGAATAATCAAAGAGTGCATCCACATTTTTCCAGTAATTATTTTTTGTAATATCATCTTCAGCGTTGATAGCACATTTCCAGTTTATTAGAAATTCGCTACCCGGTGCAAAATTCCAACGGTAAATCATGTCAACATTAAACGCATTGTAATTGATGTCATGATCACCTGTATATGAAGTATTTTGAAGAATTCCGTCGTTATTCAATTCATAAAATTCATGATACTCAACTAATGACCAGTAATGTCGTAACCTTAAATCAAGTGACATTTTATTTGTAAATATATAGGAGCAATTTAAGGAATTAACAACCGTTTCACGATCCATTTTGCCAAAATATATTTGGTCGATTTCGTCGTCCGAATCAACAAATTCCGGATTATTATTATGCTTTTGGTAAAATAAGTCGTAACCAAGCTTTAATTTACTGTTGAACTTAAAAGTTGGCGTTATGGAGAAACTATATGCACCATTTTGAATAGCAAAGTCATAGGAGTTAGTAATCCCAACTTCAGAAGAAACAGAGAATAATTTAGATTGATCGCTCGTAATGGTTAAACAATTATGATACCACTTGCCATATTCAACATACCTGCCAGCTGTCCGGGTAACGTAATAGTCGTGTGCTTCAACAGGTGCCCAGGCAGCGTGCATATGAAATGAGTATCTGTTTCTGAATTCACCTTCCAATACATAACTCATACTAAAACTGGAATAGGCATTGGGTTTATATAGTCTGTTATAAGAAAAATTGATTTTGTTTTTCAGATTTAAAAACACTGAAAAAGGCTTCATTAAATTGTAATGAAAAGCAAGATTATTATTGAATTCATTATTGTTTCTCATGAAACCCAAACTGTTCTGGTCGTATGTGTCATCTATAAAAGACAGGCTGTATATTGCTTGTACTTTGCCACCTATTTTACCCCCTTCTAATGAAGCCTTTTTACCTTTTGTAATCTCCCCATTATCAATATAACTGTATCCGGCAATACCTTTTATTCCATAAATACTTTCCGCATCAGTAAAATTGAATTCAGTAGCTGTTACATTAGCTATATAATCGTTATTAT
>PKTC01000139.1 GCA_002869305.1 Marinilabiliales bacterium | reverse complement strand
TTCGGACGGATCGATTAACTCAGGTGAATTGTTTTCTTTTGTGGTTTATTCTGGTTTTATTGGAGGTACCATTGGAGGACTGGCAAATGTATATACACGAATTCAAAAGTTTATTGGAGCAACAGAAGATCTATTTGAGATATTTGAGGAAGATGAAGAGAACATAACACGGATTGATTGTAAAATCGATCCAAAGAATGAAATTAAAGGCAATGTTGAATTCAAAAACCTTACATTCTCTTATCCAACACGCCCGGATGAAATTGTACTAAAGAATATAACCTTAAGCATAAAAGCTAATCAACTTGTTGCATTGGTTGGTTCCAGTGGCTCTGGAAAAACAACCATAGCTTCCCTGCTGTTGCAGCTCTACGCTTCTGAAAATGGACAAATCTTATTTGATGGCCGAGAATGCTCTGATTTTGAAATATCCTCCTTACGATATCAAATATCATTAGTACCGCAAGACATCTTTCTTTTTGGAGGCACCATACTTGAAAACATTGCTTATGGTAAATCAAATGCAACAGAAAATGAAATTCTGGAGGCTGCAACACAAGCCAATGCTATGGAATTTATTGATCGATTTCCCGAGAAACTGAACACGGTTGTAGGAGAGAGGGGAACTCAGCTTTCCGGAGGCCAACGTCAGCGAATAGCTATTGCTCGTGCAGTATTAAAAAATCCTAAGATTTTAATTTTAGATGAAGCTACTTCTTCTTTAGATTCGGAATCGGAACGTTTGGTGCAGGATGCCTTGGAAAAGCTTATGAAAGGTCGAACCTCCATTGTCATTGCACATCGCTTATCAACCATTCGCAAAGCCGATCAAATATTTGTAATTGAAAATGGAAAACTCCTGGAACAAGGAACACATGAGCAGTTAATGCAAAAGGAGCAAGGTGTTTATAAAAATTTAAGTGAGCTTCAATATACAGGATAAGAAATTTAAGATCTAAAATACTCTCAAAATATTAGGTCTCTTTTATTTCAATATTACCAATCTAGGTGTATACATTTCATTAAAAAATTAATCTACAGGAAAACAATCACTTAAATGCTTCATGTGAAAAAATATTTGCTTTTTGTGTATTCTGAGTGTATATTTGTGTATGCAAAACTCTGTTTCAAATAAAGAACTAGCTGCCTTGCGTGTGATGCGGGATTTCCTGATGAAGAACAGGAGAATGCCCAGTGTGCGTGAGTTGATGAAAGAAATGGATTACAAATCGCCTCGTTCTGCTGCAGTTATTTTAGAACATTTAATCGATAAAGGAATATTGAATAAAAAAGAGGATGGAAGCATACAATTCATTAAATACGAATTTGAAACAAACGAAGTCACTAGCGAACAAACCGTTAAGATTCCTCTACTGGGTTCAGTCGCTTGTGGCTTGCCAATCCTGGCCGAAGAAAATATCGAAGCCATGATTGCTGTTTCAACCAAAATAGCTAAGCCCAATAATACATACTTTTTATTACAAGCCACAGGCGATTCCATGAACGAAAAAGGAATCAACGATGGCGATTTGGTTCTGGTAAAACAGCAAAACTCTGCCGAAGATGGTGATCTTGTTGTTGCCTTAATTGATGATGAAGCAACCATTAAAGAGTTAAGGGTAAATGAAGATCTTGTATTACTTATACCACGATCATCGAATAAAGCACATACAGCCATTATTCTCTCAAGAGATTTTATGGTACAGGGAGTGGTTGTATCAACCATCCCTAAAATAGAATATTAAATTTTAAGGTAATTAGAAAGTTGTTCATACTTCGATTAACTCAGCATGACAACTTTCTACAGTCTGATTTGTCACATTGAGCTTGTCGAAGTGTTGACAGAAATCTAAATACTGATAATTGAAAAATGCATAAGTCTATCATTCATATGGATTTAGACACGTTTTTCGTGTCGTGTGAGCGCTTACTTGATTCCAGCCTGAATGGTAAACCCGTGCTTGTTGGTGGAACCAGCGGGAGAGGAGTTGTTGCTGCTTGTAGCTACGAAGCTCGTGAATATGGGATTCACTCGGCTATGCCCATGCGTATGGCCCAGATGTTATGTCCCGAAGCAACGGTCATTCGTGGTAACAGTGGTATATACAGTAAGTTCTCTGATGCAGTTACAGATATCATTAAAGAAGCTGCACCTGTTTACGAAAAATCATCCATCGATGAATTCTACATGGACGTAACCGGAATGGACCGTTTTTTTGGAACTTATAAATGGGCACAAGAGCTTCGGCAAAAAATAGTAAAAGAAACCGGGTTACCTATATCCCTGGGGCTTTCGACAAGTAAAACAGTTGCAAAAGTGGGCACTAACGAAGCAAAACCCAATAACCATATTGATATACCATTCGGTACAGAGAAACCATTTCTGGCTCCTTTAGCTGTAAAGAAAATACCTATGGTTGGCGATCAAACCTATAAGATGCTTTTAAATATGGGCATTAAATATGTTAAGACAGTACAGGAAATGCCCATGGAGCTTATGGATAGGGTTTTGGGTAAAAATGGAATTGTTCTTTGGAAAAAAGCTCAAGGAATTGATAACAGTAAAGTAGAACCTTATCAGGAAAGAAAATCCATATCATCATCCTTAACCCTGGAAAAAGATACTATCGATGTTAGGCAACTAAAAAATATTCTCTCATCAATGGCAGAGAAACTAACTTATTATCTTCGAAACGGTAACAAGCTAACCTCATGTGTTACCGTTACAGTGCGTTATTCCGATTTTGATACACGAACAAGGCAAAAACGAATTCCCTATACATCTTTAGACCACACTTTAATAAAAACAACCATAGATCTTTTCGATCAATTGTACGATAGAAGAGTGCTTGTACGATTGGTAGGAGTACGTTTTAGTCATTTACTTTCGGGAACTTATCAAATGAATCTTTTCGAAGATACAGCCGAAATGGTGAATCTATACCAGGCTATGGACCGAATACGAAATCGATACGGACAAAATGCAATCAGACGTGTAAATACCATGGGAACAAGAGGAATAGGGCAAATGGCTAATCCTTTCAACGGGCAACCCCCTATAATCCCGGCGCACCGAAGAATGTAATTATAAATTAAAATGAATAGTGGAAGCTAGGTGATAGCTATAAGGAAATCACAGTTTGCCTAATCTTCACTAAATTACTTAACAGGCCTTCCAAATATTTTAAATCTAACATATTAGCACCATCTGATTTTGCCTTAGCAGGATTTGGATGTGTTTCAATAAAAATACCATCCACACCAACTGCAATACCAGCACGGGCAACAGTTTCTATTAATTCCGGTTTTCCTCCGGTTACACCAGAACTTTGATTAGGTTGCTGTAAACTGTGGGTAATATCCAAAATAACAGGGTGTCCAAACTTTTGCATTTCAGGAATGCCTCTGTAATCTATAACCATATCCTGGTAACCAAACATTGAACCTCTGTCTGTAATCATAACATTCTGATTGCCTGAATCAAGTATCTTATCAACAGCAAATTTCATTGAAGCAGGAGACAGAAACTGACCTTTTTTAATATTTACAATCTTTCCTGTTTTTGCTGCAGCTACTA
>PKTC01000277.1 GCA_002869305.1 Marinilabiliales bacterium | reverse complement strand
TCTGGTTTTCGGTCAAATGAATGAGCCTCCGGGAGCAAGAGCAACCGTTGCATTAAGCGGTTTGACTTTGGCAGAATCTTTTCGCGATGGTAATAAAGCATCAGGCAAGGGAAATGACATATTATTTTTTATTGACAATATTTTCCGATTTACACAAGCTGGTTCAGAGGTTTCGGCATTACTTGGCCGTATGCCTTCTGCCGTTGGTTACCAGCCAACCCTGGCTACCGAAATGGGAATGATGCAGGAGAGAATTACATCGACAAAGCATGGGTCTATTACATCGGTTCAGGCAGTTTATGTTCCGGCTGACGACTTGACAGATCCAGCACCAGCAACTACTTTTTCCCACTTAGATGCAACAACTGTATTAAGTCGTAAAATTTCGGAGTTAGGAATATATCCAGCCGTTGATCCGCTGGATTCAACGTCAAGAATTCTTACACCAGAGGTAGTAGGCGATGAACATTACAATACCGCTCAAAAGGTTAAAGAAATTTTACAACGTTATAAGGAATTACAGGATATCATAGCCATTCTTGGAATGGACGAACTTTCTGAAGAAGATAAATTAGTTGTGCATCGCGCCAGAAGAATTCAAAGATTTTTATCCCAGCCTTTTCATGTTGCAGAGGCTTTTACTGGATTAAAGGGAGAATTTGTTGATATTGAAGATACGATCAAAGGATTTAAGATGATTTTGAATGGTGAAGTGGATCAATATCCAGAAGCTGCATTTCAATTAGTTGGCACCATACAGCAAGCAATTGAAAAAGGTGAAAAAATGCTTGCAGATGCTAAGAAAAAGAAATAATTTTAAAATTAATTGAGATTATTGGAATATGTATTTGGAAATTATAACACCAGACAAAAAGGTATTTTCAGGTAACATCAACTCTGTTAGAGTTCCGGGAAGTATGGGTTCATTTGCTGTACTTGAACACCACGCTCCAATAATTTCAACTTTAGAAAAAGGAAACATAAGGGTTGTGGAACGAGGGGCAGAATCTTTTTATAAAATCAGTGGTGGTATAATTGAGGTGAAAGATAATCATGTAATTATTCTTGCCGAATCAGTTGAAAAATAGGTATATGAGATTATTTCTGGTTGCAGTTTTTATATTTTCGGTTATTGCTCTTCATGCACAGGAAAAGGTTATTTTCATTGCTGAGGATGGATTAAAGATAACTGCAGATCTTTATGAAATTGATCAGGATAAACCTTTCATTATTTTATTGCACCAGGAAGGGTCTAGTCGAGGAGAATATAAGCAAACCGCAAATAAATTCTTGAAATTTGGTTATAATTGCTTAGCCGTAGATCTAAGATCGGGAGGCGAAGTAAACTTTATACAAAATCATACCGCATTGTTAGCTGTTCAGCAAGGATATTCAGCAGATTATTTAAGTTCAAGCAAGGATTTGGAAGCAGCAATTCGATGGGCTAAAGAAAGAAGCGGAAAGCCTGTGGTTTTGTTAGGAAGTTCATTTTCAGCGTCCTTAAGTCTTATTATTGCGAAACAAAATCCTGATGTAAAAGCAGTGATCGCTTTTAGCCCTGGAGAGTTTTTTACTCCTGAACTGAAAATCCAATCCTCTATTAATGATTTAAATAAACCAATATTTGTAGCATCTTCACATAGAGAAAGCCCATATATTGACACCTTATTAACAGCTGTGCCTGATGAGTTTAAAACGACTTATGCTCCAAATGATGGAGGAGAACATGGTTCCAAATCTTTATGGAAAAGCAATCCAAATAATCAGGAGTATTGGTTAGCATTGACCATGTTTTTTAGTAAAATCAACAGAATGCACAGAAGATAATTTATACTACAACGAATTCCTGCATCTTTTCTTAAAAGCTTTTATATCTTTACAAACTTTAACCAATACCGTTTTGAGAATTTACTATGCAGAACATCAAATTTTTAATTCTTCGATTTAGCTCCATAGGTGATATAGTTCTTACAACACCAGTGATAAGAAATTTAAAAGCACAGGTTGAGGGAGCTGAGATTCATTATTTGACTAAGCCTCAGTTCTCATCCATTTTAGAAGATAATCCTTATGTAAACAAGGTTCATGTGTTAAAAGATGCTTTTGGTGACACCGTTGAGGAACTAAAATATGAACACTACGATTATATTATTGATTTACACCGAAACATAAGAAGCGCGCGATTTAAAAGAAGACTGAAAATAATTTCATTTTCGTTCGAAAAATTGAATTGGGAAAAATGGTTGCTGGTTAATTTTAAGAAAAACAAAATGCCAAATGTGCATATTGTTGACAGATATTTAGATACCTTAAAAGTGTTTGATGTAAAGAACGACAACAAAGGTTTAGACTATTTTATTCCGGTAAAAGATGAAGTTGATATTCAGACTATTTCAGAAGAACTTAAGAATGGATATGTGGGAGTTGTTGTTGGCGCCTATCATAATACCAAGAAATTAACTAAAAACAAACTAATTTCTATATGTAAGAAGATAAATAAACCAATTGTATTGCTTGGTGGTCCTGACAACAAAGAAGAGGGTGAAGAGGTTAAAAATGCAGTTAAGGAACGTATCTATAACACTTGTGGAAGCTACAACATAAATCAATCAGCATCTCTAGTAAAACAAGCGAATGTAATTCTTAGTCCAGACACAGGATTAATGCACATTGCAAGCGCGTTTAAGAAAAAGATAGTATCAGTTTGGGGAAATACAGTCCCGGAGTTCGGTATGTATCCTTATCTACCGCATACAGATTCAGAGATTATGGAGATAAAAGATTTGAATTGTAGGCCGTGCACTAAAATTGGTTTCAAAGAATGTCCTAAAAAGCATTTCAAATGCATCAATGATTTAGATGAAGATTACATTGTCAATAAAATCAGTGATTTGTATTAAAGATATTTTTTAATAATTACAAAAAGTGATTAAGTATACATATAATAAAGAGATCGGCATTTTAGAAACCATATTTGAAGGAGAGATTAGTTCTGAGAATATGATTGAATATATTATATCGATTCGGGAAGATAGGGAATTACCTGAAGTACTAAGGATATTTTCGGATACCACAAATGGAAAACTTAAAGAAAAGTTTGGTTTCAAAAATCTAAAGCAGTTTTTAGAAGAGAACAAAATTACACTTGAAAAAAAAGAATTTGTATATGATGCTTATCTAATATCTAAACCATTTGAAATGGCTTTAGGAATGTTGTATAAAGCTTTAAATAATTATAGTAATTATAAGTTTGATGTGTTTTCCTCTAGAAAAGCCGCAATTGACTGGCTTAAAAAGGAAAATAAATAACAGGTTTTTCAAACTGAATCAGTTAATTCATTTTTTTAAATTGTGTCCAAAGAACGCCAAATATTATTACATCTAATATGAATGATGTGATGCTAAAAACATCAATATAGTAGCTAAATGTATGACCAAGTATTGTAATTGCTGTAATTAGCATTAACGCAATTCTGCGCATTTTGAGGATAAAAGCAAAGGCAATAAAATATAAGATGAAAGATAAATATATAAAATAATCATACCAGACAGGAAGCTCCTTACCAATCCATTCTGATAAATTACCTGTTAAGGCATAATATAAAGTGCTTATAATTAACGCATAATAAATTAGTGAGGCTGTTGTTACAATCCAGTTTCTTTTATTTTTCAATTTCTTTTAATATTAAAAACTATATCTAAATCTTAAAAAAAGCATGGTCATTTTATCGTATTGACCCCCAAAAGAGCCTTCAAATCTTTGTCCATAAAGTGCACACTCAAAATTATTGCTAACTGAATAAGCTAAAGAAGGCATTAAGAAATAGCCATTACCCAATGAAGGGAAATACATTGCGGCTAGGGTTCCATTTAATAATGGATGAATTGGATAGGTTATTTGACCAAACCATGAAAATTCGCTGTATGAAGTCGTTTTAACAGACAATGGCATAAAATATAGATCGTCAAAACTATTCAGGTTTAATTTATCGAAATAACCATTGTAATTTCCTTCGAATGAAATATTTAATGAATTACCAAACATATAACTTAGTCCAGCTGAAACGATTACAATTCCGGATGAATCTGAGAAATTTTCTTGAGGGTGGAAATAACTTATTTCCCCGTTAAAACCAAAATCCCAAATATTTCCTGACCAACCAGCGCCAACCACATAGTCAGAAGTATCTATTATTCCTCCAACAAACTGAATATCATAACTCCATTTGTTAAATCGATATAAGCCCGCAGCTGTTATGTTATGGTCTTTGTCAATTTTTATAGCCGCTTCAGCAACAGAAGTGAAATTCGGGTAATATTGAATTCTTAATGCATCGCTTCCTGCACGTTCTTCATAATCAAAATCAAAAAACGAATACGAATTAAAAATATCGTTCGGATTCCAGGCGAAAGATTGGCCCCAATTAATTCGCTGGCGACCAATAGTTACAACCCAGTTATTGCTATTATATTCAAAATAGGCTCTGTCAAATGTGGTTGTTAGAACATAAGAGTTCGCATCAGAGATATTATTTGTTAAAAAATTCAAGAATCCATTATCATTCTCAAATGAATCAGCATATCCGGGAATAAACTTTAGTAAATCTCCATAAATAAGCCTGTTTCTCATTCCTGCAGAAAAGGTAAGCTTATCGGAAATATACCAGTTATAGTTTAATCGATTATGAACAAGATTGTCAACTAACCAAACAGAATCAACATCATTAAACATCGCAGTATTCATATATTTGACATATCCATTTAATGTCATGTTTGAGAAAACGGATTGTTTTTCTTGTGCTTGAATGCATGTAAAAAGAACAACTGATGTGATTATTAAAATTAACTTTTTCATTGGATTCTTTTTTAAGAATTATGAATAAAGAATCCAGATTTCTTTATAGAATCCTGTATTCACGTTATAATTCTTAATTATACATTTTTAATTGTTTATGCTCTTCTTTCATCAGAAACTACATGACCATCTTCAACAGTAATTACTCTTCGGGCTTTATTAACTACTCGTTGATCGTGTGTGGAGAAAATGAAGGTAATATTCTCTTCTTTATTTAATTGTTCCATAATATCAAGTAAGGTTTCTGTTGATTTTGAATCAAGATTTGCTGTAGGTTCGTCTGCTAGAACAAACTTTGGTTTTGAAGCCAATGCTCTCGCAACAGCTACGCGTTGCTGTTGTCCGCCAGAAAGTTTTGCTGGTCGGGCATTTACCCGTTCGCCCAACCCAACAGCAGATAATAAAGCAATGGATCTTTCATCTCTTTCCACTCTACTTTTACCCTGTAATTCCATGATAAACTCAACATTTTCTTTGGCAGTTAGCACCGGGATAAGGTTATAAGCCTGAAAAACAAAGCCGATATTCCTTAATCTAAAATCGATTAATTTTGATGATTTAAGCTCACCAATTTTTACTCCATCAACAACGATATCTCCTTCAGTGGATTTGTCCAACCCACCAATCATATTCAACAATGTTGTTTTTCCTGAACCTGAAGGGCCTACAATAGCTGCAAACTCGCCTTGTTCGAACTGAAGACTTACGTTGTCAACAGCTTTTACTTTAACCTCTGATTCGTTGTATATCTTAGTTAAATTATTGATTTCAATTACGTTCATGATTTTATATTTTTATTGCGTTTAACAACTTATTCGATAATATTTTATTATGTGCGAATGGCTTCAACAGGATTTAATTGTAAAGCTTTTCTTGCAGGAATTATAGATGAAATAATTGCAACAATGATTACCATTAAGGTTACACCTAAAAAGAAACTAGTTTCAATGGTTGGATAAACCATTGCAGACCAGCCAAAGGCTTCAAATCCTTCCTGAACGGTAGAAAAGTTTAATCCAAAATGACCGAAGATTCCAATCAAGGCGCCTCCTATAACCATCCCTGCTATGCTACCAACTAAAGTTAAAAAGATGGTTTCCAACATGATCATATTAAACACACGTTTTTTGTTCATGCCTATAGCCATTAGCATTCCGAGTTCCTTAATTCGCTCAAGTACTGCCATAAGCATGGTGTTAATAATACCGAATGCAAGAGCAAAGAAGATAACCCCCATAATAATGTAATAATATATGGTCATAAAGTCCGACATCATACCTGCATCTGGAGCCAATTCTTTCCATGTCATAATATTGGCTTGTGGAAACTTCTTGTTCAAATTATCTCTAAAAGATTTTACAGATTCGTCACTATCATTATTTAAGATGGTTGTTATTTCATGATAATCGGATTCCTGGAGGCCGGCAATAGCATTGATATCGTCTATTTTGACAAATGCGTTCATCTGATCGAACATGGTGTTATATGTTTTATAGATGCCACAAACTCTGAATGATTTTTGAACCATATCACCATGAATATCAGTAAATGTGAATCGAACTTTTGATCGGATTTTATAATTTTTGGCAAGCTTCATGATATAAGCACCATAATCTTTAATTTGCTTTGGTTTGAGCATAGATTCAAGTTCGGCTTTAAATTTTTTCTCCGTAATGAATCTCTGATCTTGAATTGTACTAAGGCTTGCCATTAGTTTTTCGTCAGCGCCAAGTTGTTTTAAACTGTCTATCAATTCTTGAGATATGATATAGTTTATCAATCTTAATTGGTCCGCGGTTTTTTCACTAATTACAATGGGATTTTTAAAACCTGATTCGAAATAATCGCCTGCATCTTCTATAATAAAGTCATAGATATCTGAAATTGATTTCTCTTCAACAGGATCGATTCCTTTTAAAGTTAAAGCAGTGTTACCCCTGGATGTACTTGCCATAGCAACTATTTTTGCATGTTTTGTCCAGTCCTTTACCTCATCAGAATTATTTAAATAATTTTCTATTTCCTCGTAATTCGGTATAGTATGTTTTAATTCTTCATTATTTAAATACTCGGGATTTTGAATTTTTATATGTGATGCTTCGGTATATATTGCAGCATGAATTCTTTGATCAACCCATCCTTTCATTAATCCGGCAACAAATACTCCCGAAACAGTTCCAAGAGTTACGGCACAAATAACAATCAAGCTTCTTGATTTGTTGCGCCAAACGTTTTTCCATGATATATTCCAGATCATAATTATATTTTTTATTAAGCTCGTAAGGCTTTTATAACATTCATTTTTCTTACTCTTCGCAGTGGAAGGTAACAAGCAATTATTACCATAATCATTACAATTACTGCCTGCCAAACAAAATAGTCATTGAACCAGGCTAGAGGCATAACGGGATCAAAGCCCATGTCTTCATACATTTTGCTCATTTCTCCTGTCATCTTTATTGGGTTTCTATTGAAAAAAACAACTACCGGAGCAGATGCTGCAAGCCCGGAAAGAGTCCCAATAAGTCCTAAAAAGAGCATTTCGAACACTAAAACAAAGCTTAATTTAACTTTTGCCATACCTATAGCAACCATAACTCCTAGTTCACGCTTACGTTCAGCAATCATCATTAACACAGTTCCAACGATACCGAACAGAACTATGAAATATAGTATTCCAATAAATATTACTCCGCCTACACTGTCTCCTTCGATTTGTTGTTTCATGGTTGGATTGAATTCCTCCCAGTTTTTAACAGTAAATTGATCGTTATTAATGGCATTTTGTAAATCTTCCTGACTTTCTACCATTTCATCAGGATCTTCCAAATTAATATTTAAGGTGGTAACTCTGTTGCCTAAACTAAAAAATTGTTGAGCATTTTCAAGAGTCATGTATACCAGCTTGTTATCTAGTTCAGGTGAAAGTATTTTTACAATTCCTCTTATTGGGAAAATATTTGCTGCCGACATACCATGATATCCGGCTCCAATTAAAACTAGCGTATCCCCAACATCTGCTTTTAAATATCTGGCTAATCTGTCGGATACAAGAACCCCGTCATCGTTTGTATTTAAATAGTCACTTTCGAACGATGCTTTTTGTTCTATTACCGGGAATAAGATTTTTTCAAGATCTGAGTCAAGGGCCATATCCAAAGAAATTCTTGAAAATGAACTATAAGAGTTGTTTTCGTTCGCCTTAATTAACTCGACTTGTTTTTCCGGTAATTCAACTTCTTTTATTATTTGATCAACTATTTCTGGTGTAAATCGAAACTTAACAATTCTGTTTTCTGGATTGGAAAGATTCTTTTCTTTGACTGGATCAATGCCAGTAACCAAAACTCCTTTTGACTGCAGTCCCGTTGATGCTAGCGCAAAAGATTCAACTCTTGGCACAGCAACTTGCACATTTTCAACTTTTTTTACCGATGAAACTATTTCGTCAGTATATTCAAAACTGTTATCCAAAGAAGGCTCGTAAAAGAATTCTTTATCTTGAATTTGAATATAGCCTGTAAATGATTCAATAGCTTGATGAATCATATGATCGTAAGTGCCTAGCTGAAATGAACGCATAACAACAGCGAAGAATACTGCAAAGAATATCGAAGCTACCGTAATAAGCGTTCTTCGTTTATTTCGCCAAATATTTCGCCAGGCCATGATAAATGTCTTTTTCATTATAGTAGTATTTTAAATTATCTTAACCTTTTCATGTTTTGCTGGGAGAAGAAAGAATTTTGTAAGTTCACATTGAATTTGATTTCATTAAGCTCAACAATTGTTTTTTGATCTTCTTTATCTGCAGGGATGATTTCGATGCGAGCAGGTATTTTTCTTCCATCCATTACCTTAACATCCATTCCAAGCTCGGTTTTGACTAAATACTCATCTTCGTCATAATATTCTGATTTCATCATGAGGTACTCATCTTTACTAACCCAGCGAATGATTTTACCCCAAACAACTGCCGATTCTTCTTTAGGAAGCATTTCAATTTTCCAGCAATCCCATCCATCGATGGTTTCACTACCAACTATTTCATGAGTGAAATCAACAACCATGGATGATTCTTTTAAAATATCATCGTTTGTATAATCTGAACCCATCCATCCATCAGACATCATCGATGGTGGAAGTTTGATCATTCGGCTAATACTTGGCACCCAATTCCACATTTCGGTTTCGCGCTTTAAAAAAGCCTGACCTTTTTCTTTAGCGGGTGATGTTATCAAGGTCATTGAATAATCATCTTCGAGCGACCAAATTTTAAACTGAATGGTTCGTTCCCAGGTAGGTCGCACAATGGTCATTGTCATTGTTCCCTGGCTTGATTTTTCACCATTCCATTTGTCATCTGCTTTTTTAATGATTTCGGTTGCATTTTGTGCATTTGCAAAAACAAATGAGATCATTAAAATAATCAGCAGAGTGATTTGTTTAGTTGTTTTCATAACTTCAACATTTTTTAGAATAAATTGATATTATTTTCTTTTCTACCCCATCAATAGGGTAGTTATTAGGATCTGAAACATAAGTCATTCCAACTCCATCAAGCAATGATTGAAAAAAGAACACTTCTGCTTGTGGGTTTTCATAACCTTCGCGTTCAAAATAATCATACAGCATTTTCATCATAGGTTCAAACATAGCCCATAATTCCTTTTCATATAATTTTAAAACAGGTGCCTGAACCATTAGTGAGAAATACAATCTATAATATACTATATGTTCTTTTATAGTTTTTATCGCCTGACTAATAAATTGTAAAAGCTCTTCCTGTGTTAATATTCCATCATGGTTTGAATCAAAATGTTGAGTTAAGCTTTCAATACCATGAAAGATAATGGCTTTTAATAAATCCTTTTTGCTTTCAAAGTAGTTATACATTAGGCCTTTAGAGATACCAGCTTTTTTTGCTATTTTACTTATTGATGTTGTATGGTATCCATCATCAGCAAAAAGCTCGAGGGCAACACGCATTATTAAATGCTTTTTTTCTTCCCTAATTTCTTCGAATTGTTCCTGAGTTCTAGGCATAATATAATGATTGAACGGTTAGTCATTAATTATTTAATTAAAAAGACCATTTTATGAATGAACGGTTGGTCAAAGATAAATAAATATTGAAATGCAAAACAAGAATTTCAACAAAAAAGTTCTCTTTATTTTGTTATGATTTTTATAAGTGCCAGTATATCAAAATGAAAAGGGACTATGTTAAAAAACACAATCCCTTGAATTAATAGTATTATTTGAAGTTAATATCGAATCAGTTTTGATCTTCTCAAATCATATTTTTCCTGGTTACTTAAATCTTTTTTATTGTCAAACATCTCGTTTTCCCAGCTTCCATACATTGGATTTGGCAAAACAATAAAAAACTCACCAAACTTATCTTTGTTTTCTTCAACTACATTAAATCCGTAATTATCTGATCTGTCTTCAAAAATTTCTGAAAAATCACCCATATTATCACCAATTAATAATATTATCTTATAATTTTCTTTTACCAGATCTCTTCTTTCTTTTTTACTGCTGGTATGTGTTTTTAACAATAAATGAGAACTGTCTGCAAAAGCAAATCCTTCTTTTTGAAGATTTCTTAAAGTGACATTGAAATAATCTGCACTTCGATTTGAAATATAAAAGACCTCTACATTTTTGGATTCTGCGTAATTAGCAAATTCAACTGCACCCGGCAGAGCTTTGGCGTCAATTTTATTGACCCAGTTTTTCCATGTTTCTTTGGAATATCCTATTCCGGTATGTATTGCATTGCCTTCAAACGGACTATTGTCAAGCATGGTTTCATCAATATCAACGACAACAGCTAGTTTCAAGTTCGTGTTTTTTTCTACGGCTTGATCCAATCTGACTTTTGCCCAATTAAAACATTGGTAATATATAGCCTTCATTTCTGAAGCCCTTTGATACCATAAAACAGACATGACTAAATGATCTTGAGATTTAGTCTCATCCAATTTAGTTTGTTGGCATGAGTTTAATATAAATGCAGTGCTAATTAGTAAGAGGACAACTTTTTTCATAGGTATAAATTTATGGTTTAATTTGAGCATAAATTTAATTATTAAATTAATCCTGAAAAAATTATAATTTAGCTTGTAACTTTTCAAGAAGTAAAACGTCATACATCCGGAATAGAGAAAAAATGACTGTAGAAGAATATAATAAAAGTGTCGACCTATATTCAGATGGTATCTTCCGCTTTATCTTAAAAAATATAAAAGATGAAGATGAAGCCAAAGATGTTGTACAAGACACATATGAAAAACTATGGATCAGGGCAGGTGAAGTTTCTTTTCAAAAAGTGAAATCTTATTTATTCTCTGCAGCATATCATACTATGATTGATAAAATCAGGAAAAATAAAAGAATTACAAATTTAACTGACTTTAATGATAATTTGGGAACATATACAGATAGTTATACGGGTTTAAGTGAAGTGTTAGATGAGGCTTTGAAACAATTACCAGAAGTTCAAAGATCGGTTATTTTATTGAGAGATTACGAAGGTTATGCATATAATGAAATTGCTGAAATAACCGACTTGTCCGAATCGCAAGTGAAAGTTTATATATATAGAGGTCGCTTAGCTCTAAAGAAATATATAGGAAGCATTGAAGCTTTAGTTTAGAAAAGGAATGATAAATGATTAATATTAATAGAAATAACTACGAAAAGTATTTTGTTGATTTTTTGGATGGGAACTTGTCTCAATCAGAAAAAGAAGAGATATTGTTATTTCTTGATCAAAACCTTGATCTAAAAGAGGAGCTAGAATTCTATAAAGATGAACTGGTTCTGGAGGAAGAAATTAGATATTCGCATAAACAAGAATTAAAAAGACTACCTATACTGTCTGGAACAAATGCTACAAATTTTGATGAGTTATGCATTGCAAGCCTTGAGAAAGATTTAAATGACACAGAGGAAAAAAAATTCTCAGAATATTTAAAAGAAAACGAACAACGGCAAAGGAACTATGATCTGTTTAAGCTTACGCTAGTTGAAAAGGATGAGTTCATCGTTTTTCCTGAAAAATCAAGATTAAAAAAGAAAGAATTAAGTTTAAGAAGAAATTATTATACGCTATCCATTGCAGCTTCTATCATTATTTTAATTGCTTTATATATTTTATTACCAAAGCAACCTGTTGAGAGCACCATGCTGGAAAATCATGTTGCTGAAGTTTCAAAAGAAAAAGAACCAGCAATGCTGGAACAAGCAGAAAAAGATAGTTTTGATGAAGTTGAGCTCAATAGGATAACACCAACGAGAAATGACAAAGAAATAGGCAATACTAACTTACTTAACTCAAAATATAAAAACTTAAAACCCATTAATGATAATACGTTTAATCGTGGAGAAACACAAATTGTAAAATTGTCTCCCCTAGAGATTAATTATAATTTTGAAGTCTCCGCGGTCAGTGCAAATTTAGCGGATGTCAGGACTGAAAAATTCATGATTGAATCCATTACAGAACCAAGCAATTTTTTAACAATAAGAGGCTTTTTGGCATCATCTTTTAATGAGAGAGTATTAAACAAAAGAGAGAAGGATAAAATTGAATTATTTGATATTGCACAGGCTAGTGTAAAAGGAATTAATAAAATTACCGGAAGTAATATGAGCCTGGAAAGAATATATGATGAAAACGGAGTTCCGGATAAAACAGAATTTACTTCGAATTTAATAGCTTTTTCAACCCCAATTAAAAAAGTTAAATAATTTCTGTAACAAATCGGGAAGTTAATCCGTCGTAGAAGAAAATAAACAACAGATAACTATTAAAAATTTAAAATTATGAAAAAAATAGCATTAATATTAGCTACCTTAATAATTACTTTAAGTGTTTTTGCTCAAAATGAAGAGCCAAATACAGAAGAGATGAAAAAGGAGTTGGAAGAAAGTAAGGATGATACTACAAACATCCGGTTTAAACGAAAAACAGTTAAAATCATTGAAGACGATGGAGAAACACAAATTTTTGTAAAAAAGCATAAAAAGGATGCAGACTGGGACTGGTTCTGGGAGGATGACGATGATTTCAAAGGCTCTTGGACGGGTTTCTCAATGGGTTTGAGTAATTTCGTAGACAAAGATTTCTCATTAAGTCGTGATGTTACCGAAGAGTACATGGATTTAAATACCGGGAAGTCGTGGAATATGAACATTAATTTTGCTCAATACAGTATCAATCTAATAAATGACAAACTTGGTTTAGTGACCGGATTAGGGATTGAATGGAATTACTATCGTTTTGATAATGATAATTCTATTCAGGAAAACCCAACAACAGGAGAAATTGAAGAATTGGATTTAGGAGTTATACAACCTACATGGAACATTGAAAAATCTAAACTTTCAACAACTTATGCTACATTGCCTTTATTGTTAGAATTTCATTCTTCATCTTATCAGCATAGCGGAATTGTATTTTCTGCAGGTGCCATCGGGGGATTAAAATTAGGCTCAAACACGAAGATTGTGTATAAGGAAAGTGGCGATAAGAATAAAGACAAAACAAAAGATGACTTTAATCTTTCACCATTCAGATACGGTATTCATGCAAGAATTGGAGTTGGCGACTGGTTAATTTATGGAACATATTATTTCACACCTTTATTCGAAAAAGATAAGGGACCAGAATTATATCCAATTTCTGTAGGTTTTGCCCTTTCATTCGAATAGTAAAAATAAAATTGAGATAATAAAAGCCACTTAAAAAGTGGCTTTTTCTTTTTATAACAGTAACTTTATTACGAATCGTACGTTTATCATCAAGTACATATAATTTTAATAGTTTCATAATTTTTATCTAACGACAATGAACAGAATTCTACTTTTTATTTTTTTGATTTTCCCAATCATAACATTTTACCAAAACACCAAACTTGACAGCTTAAACAAGGTACTTATAAATGCAGAAGAAGACACTTCAAAGGTTAAAATATTACTTGAAATATATAAAGTATATCAGGAAGGTAAAATCAACGAAGGAAAACCATTCTTAGACCAAGCTTTGCAAATTTCTAATGATTTAGGACTTGAAAAGTTTATAGCAGATGTAAAGCTTACAATAGGAAAATATTACAATATAACCGGAGATTTCGAGGAATCTTTAAAAAATCTAGAAGATGCAAAATCAATCTTTGAGAAGTTAAATCATGAAGAGAATTTGAGTAACACGTATAATAATATTGGAGCAACCTATGAATCAATGGGAAGATATGATGAAGCTATGGATAATTTAATAAAATCATTAAGTATCTCCGAAAGTTTAAATGATTCTAATAGTATTGCTAGAACACTTCTTAACATAGGTTTGATTCACTCTAGGCAAGAAGAATTTGAAAAAAGCCTTGAAATTTATAAAAAGGCACTAGAAATTAGCTTGAAATACAGGGATCAGGAAGATATTGCTTTGCTATACAACAACATGGCAATCGTTAACTACTATCTCGAAGATTATGATAATGTAAGAAACTATTTTGAAAAGGCATATAAGATATACCAAAATACAGGAAACTTAAGAAGGCAGTTAATGGCATTATCAAATCTTGCTGAAGTGGATAAAATGATTGGTCAAAAAGAAAAAGCGTTGAATTCATTTTTTGAAATATTGAAATTAGAAAAAGAGCTAGGCCAAAAGGGAGAGCAAGTAATTACATATTATGCAATTGCCGAGATTTATTTATCCAGATCGGAGTTGAAAAACGCAGAAAAATACGCAAAACTTGGACTAAATTTGGCAAAAGAGATTAGTGCAATGGGACACTCTATAGAGTTCTACGGACTTTTAAGTGAAATTTATAAGTTACGGAAAGAATATAAGACTTCCCTGGAATATATGGAGCAAATGTATGTTGTTACAGATTCAGTCTTTAATGCTGAAAAAGCAAAACAAATACAAGAAATAGAAACAAAATACGAAACAAAGAAAAAAGAGCAGCAAATACTTAACCTCGAAAATGAAAAAGTTATAAGGGAGCTTAAAATAAAGAAGCAAAAAAACTTTACCATATTTCTTTTAACTGGGTTCATATCAATTTTTATTTTTCTTTTAGCTCTTTTCTCACAAAACAAGAAAATTAGAAAGGCAAATAAGTTATTGGCATATCAAAAAAGACAGATTACGGATAGTATTGAGTATGCGAGTAGAATTCAAACGGCCATATTACCTCCAGGCGATTTTATTTCAAGAGTGATTCCTGAACATTTTATATTATACAAACCACGCGATATTGTAAGTGGAGATTTTTACTGGATAACCCATAAAAACAACAAGATTGTAGTAGCCGCTGTAGATTGCACTGGACATGGAGTTCCTGGAGCCTTCATGAGCATGCTAGGCTTTGCTTTACTAAATGAAATTGTGAATAAGGAAACAGAACTCAAAGCAAACATCATCTTGAATCAACTCAGAGATGAAGTTAAAAAATCGTTGCATCAGACAGGGAAAGAAGACGAAGCTAAGGATGGTATGGATATCGCATTATGTGTTATTGACCCGGAGCGATTAACTTTGCAATATTCGGGAGCATACAATCCATTATATTTAATACGAAACAATGAGTTGATTTCTCTAAAAGCGGATCGAATGCCAATAGGAATTCATATCATCGAAAAGGAATCATTTACAAATCATGAGATTAACTTTCAGAAGGGAGATATCATCTACATCTTTACTGATGGTTATGTTGATCAGTTTGGTGGTCCAAAGGCTAGTAAATTCAGAAAAACACCATTTAAGGAAATGCTAATCTCCATTAAAGACAAAGAAATGGATGAGCAAAAGAAAATACTTGATAGTGAATTTGAGAAATGGAAAGGTAATCGCGATCAAATTGATGATGTATTGGTAATGGGGATAAAACTTTAAATATGTTCTTTTTTAGTATATTTGACCACCAAAACAGAAAAATAACTAGTAAAACAAAACAATATGAGACTACTTTTAATTAGTAATTCAACAAATGCGGGAGAGGCGTATTTAGATTATCCAAAAAATAACATCAAAGAGTTTTTAGGAGAGGAAGTAAAGAAAGTACTTTTTATACCTTATGCTGCAGTTACCTTTTCTTTTGATGATTACCAGAAAAAAGTTCAAGATAGGTTCTCGGAAATTGGCTATGAGGTTGATTCCATTCATCATTATGCTCAAAATGCAAAGAAACAAGCTATTAAAGATGCTGAAGCAATTATTGTTGGAGGAGGGAATACATTCAATTTACTAAAATTATTACAGCAACAAGACTTACTGGAAACGATACGTTACGAATGTTTAAAAGGAAAGCCATATGTAGGTTGGAGTGCGGGTTCCAATGTTGCATGTCCAACAATTTGTACAACCAATGATATGCCAATTGTTGAGCCAGAAAGCTTTCATGCGACCAACTTAGTTCGATTTCAGATAAATCCGCATTATTTGGATGCAAATCCTGATGGACATGCTGGAGAAACAAGAGAGCAGCGTATTGAAGAGTATCTTGAGGCGAATCCGTATACTTACGTTGTTGGATTAAGAGAAGGTACTATGCTTAAGATTGATAATGCAGAGGTTGAGCTGGTAGGACCTCGTAAAGCAAGAATTTTTAAAAATGGAGAAGAACCACGAGAACTAGGCGCTGGAGATGACTTTGATTTTTTATTTGAATAGAAATAAACAATAAAGAAATATTAATAACTGCTCAATACTAATTGAGCAGTTTTTTTATGCAACAAAATAAGAACTTAATCGTCTTTAATTGAAATTCATCATTTATTGTTGTAACATTTATATACTATTAGGCGTCCTAATTAAAACGAAAAACCCATAACATGATAAAAAACTTTTTTTTAACTGCTTTCAGAAACGTATTTAAAAACTGGAGTTACTCAGCCATTAATATTATTGGTCTTTCAACTGGATTGGCTGCAATTATTTACATTACACTTTTCGTTCAATTTGAATTGGGATACGATAAATTTCATGAAAAAGGGGAAGACATTTATCGAATTGGTGTTTACGGTATGATGATGAATAATGAAATTAATCAGGCCGTTACAGCTGCACCTATGGCAGAAGCAATGATGAATGATTATCCGGAAGTTGTTAGCGCATGCAGATTAAGAGAATCCGGTGATTGGTTAATTCAGTATGGAGATGTGAAATTTAATGAGAAAGAATGGATTTTTGCCGATTCAACCTTCTTTGATATATTTTCATTTAAACTTTTAAAAGGCGACCCAAAAACTGCATTAACAAAGCCAAATAATATTGTTATGACAGAAACCGGAGCCAAAAAATATTTCGGGAGTGACAATCCAATTGGTAAGATGCTGCGCGTAGAAAGCGACACTGCCTTATATGAAGTTGTTGGATTGATGGAAGACCCACCTGAAAATTCACACTTTCATTTCGATCTATTAGGTTCCATGGCAAGAATACCTGGAAGTAGAAACACTTTCTGGGTATCACATAATTTTCATACCTATGTTCAATTGAAACCAGGAACAGATCCTGATGTGTTTACAGAAAAAATGCAGTTGATGATTGAAAAATATGTAGGCCCTCAAATAGAGCAAGTATTGGGAATTAATATGGAAGAATTTACTGCCTCGGGCAATTCATTTTCATATTTTATTCAACCATTATACGATATTCATTTACATTCTGATCTACAGTATGAAATAGAAACAAATGGGAACAAATTGTATGTTTATATTTTTATTTCCATCGCTATTTTTATTTTAGTCATTGCAAGTATTAATTTTACCAATTTGGCAACAGCACGTGCATCTAACCGTTCAAAAGAGGTTGGCATCCGAAAGGTGGTTGGAGCCATGAAAAAGCAACTGGTGCTGCAATTTCTTACAGAAGCATTTATAATAACGCTAATTTCATTAACAGCAGCTGTAGTTATTCTAGAGTTGTTTATGCCCGCTCTTAATAATATGGTACAAATACCATTGAGTATAGATTATTTTAGTTGTTGGTATATTGTTCCATCTTTATTATTGCTGATTTTATTAGTTAGCCTAATGGCCGGAAGCTATCCTGCTTTTTTCTTGGCGTCATTTAGACCTGTTTCTGTTCTTAAAGGGAAATTGAAACTTGGAGCCAAAAGTGGTGTGTTAAGATCAGTTTTGGTAATCACACAGTTTGTGGTTTCTGTTTTTATTCTTCTGTCAACGTATACTGTTTCGAGTCAATTGAGATATATGCTAAACAAGGATCTTGGATTTGAGAAAGAAAATTTATTAATGATTCGCAGATCGGATGCTCTTGATAATCAAATGGAAGCATTTAAATCGGAGTTAAAAAAAATTACTTCGGTTGAAGAAGTTTCTAATTCAAATGCATATCCGGGAGTAAATTTCTCGAACAATGCATTTTTTCTTGAGGGAGAATCCACAAGCAATACTTATTTATTAAACCAGGCGTGGGTTAGTTATGACTATGGAAAAACATTTGGTTTTGAATTGCTGGAAGGAAGATTTTTCTCACGAGACTATCCAACAGATTCCAACGCTATAGTGATTAATGAGGCGGCTGTTAAATCGTTGGGACTTGAAGATCCTATTGGAAAAAACATTCTTTCTCCGTGGGAAAACAATGAATTTATAAAAAGACCCATTATCGGAGTGGTAAAAGACTTCAATTTTAAATCTTTACACACCAAAATTGAACCTGCAGCGTTTACTTTAATGCCCGGCAATTGGGAAGGTGTTGTTTGTGTGAAATTGAAACCGGACAATATGAGTAGTTCAATTAAACAAATACAACAGGTTTGGGAAAGTTTTACAACAGAATATCCTTTCGAATATTTCTTTTTTGACGATCATTTAAAAGATTTATATAAAACGGAACAAAGAACCAATGGTATATTTATCCTGTTTTCTGCTCTATCCATATTAATAGCTTTTATGGGATTATTAGGGTTAATTTCATTTATTGCTGAGCAACGTAAAAAAGAAATTGGTGTTAGAAAAACATTTGGATCGACATCAACCAATATTGTTTTATTAATTAGTAAAGACATTTTAAAATTAATAGTGATTGCTTCTATCATTTCCTGGCCAATAGCTTACCTGCTTATGAATAATTGGTTGCAGGATTTCTCATACCGTGTTGAAATTAATTATTTTATGTTTATTCTAATACCAGTTTTAACAATTGTATTATCTTTATTAACAGTAATATATCAGACACTTAAAGCAGCATTGAAAAATCCTGCAGAAACCTTGAGATACGAATAATTTAAAACTATAAATTCTGAACAACATGCTTAAAACAAATCAGTTAGTAAAAGTTTTCAAAACAGACGAAATTGAAACTACAGCACTAAACAAAGTGGATCTTGATGTACAAAAGGGAGAATTTGTAGCTATTATGGGTCCTTCAGGGTGCGGAAAATCTACTCTTCTAAATATTATAGGCTTATTGGATAATCCGACTTCAGGTGAGTTACATTTTGATGGGACCGAAGTATCTAGATTTAGGGAAAAACAGCGAACCGAATTAAGAAAAGCGAATGTAGGATTTGTATTCCAAAGTTTTAACTTAATTGATGAGCTTACCGTTTTTGAAAATGTGGAACTTCCATTGCTCTATTTAAAAGTATCAGCAGCTGAGCGAAAAGAGAAAGTTGAGGCCGTTCTTGACAGAATGAAAATTGCACATAGAAGAAAACACTTTCCTCAGCAATTGTCGGGAGGACAGCAACAAAGAGTTGCTATAGCTAGAGCGGTAGTTGCTAATCCGAAATTGATTTTAGCTGATGAGCCAACAGGTAATCTGGACTCTGCAAATGGTGAAGAGGTAATGAAATTACTTTCGGAATTAAATAAAGAAGGAACAACAATTGTTATGGTAACACACTCCCCTTCGGATGCAGAGTATGCGCATAGAGTTGTGCAATTATTCGATGGACATATTGTCACCGAAAATATTAAAAAGATTTTGTAATAAATTAATTTTTTATAAGTTTTATAAAGGAACATGTTTTTGTTCCTTTATTTTTATAACAAAAAAAACTAAAGCCATGAAAAATTTAATAATTGTAGTAGCAATTTTGTTTTCGTTTGCCGCATTTGGGCAAAACATTGTTAATCGGGAAATTACTTCTTATGATAAGATTGAAGTTACTTGCAATATTAATGTTGAAATGAAGCAAGGAGATAAAGAATCTATCGAAATAAGGGCAATTAATGTAGATCCGTCAGAAGTGGAGACAGAGGTTAAGGATAAACTGCTTAAAATTAGGATGAAATCAAACTTGTTTGACGAAAATGTAAAGGTCAAAATAAAGCTTACTTATAAGGAAATTAGAGAAATAACATCGAATGCTTCAGCCGAAATAAAAATTATTGACAAAATTGAAGGAGATAAAATATTTGCAAACGCTACTAGTGGTGGAAGAATTTTAATAAAAGTTGATTTAAACGCTATTGAGTTAACATCCTATCAGGGAGCTCATATTGAGGTTTCAGGTAAATGTAAAATTCAGGAGTCATTTGTAAATACCGGTGGAGTTTTATCCGCTTCCAATTTCGAATGTGACGAAGTTTTTATTAGAATGAATACAGGAGGTAATGCAGAAGTAATTGCCAACAAAAGAATAGAGGCTAATGTAAATACAGGGGCTAAATTAAGTTTTTTCGGAAAGCCTGAAAACGAAAGTTTAAAAACCACTTTAGGTGGTAAAATTACGAAGTGGGACGACAATTAAGCATGCATTATAACTAATAAAAAAGGGTTGACCTTTAGGTCAACCCTTTTGTTTTATTAGAGTAGAATTATTTCACTAATAATCAGCATCATCATCTTCTTCAAGCGAATCATCCTTTTTTCCAAACAGATCAATTTCTTGATCTTCATCATCTATTTCGGCAAAGATCTCTTGCTTAAAATTTTTCTTCTTTTTTGTTGATGCACCAACCTTTTTAACTTTCATCTCTCTTTCTTCATCAAAAGATTTCGACTTTTTCGACTTTTGAAAATTTCTGTTTGATTTCATTGATATTTTAAATGTTAATTAAAATGTTATTGTATTCAATTTTTAAACTGCTGTTTCTATAAAGACTCTCATAGTAGTTGTCACATAAACTTTTTTTTGACCAGATTGTTAAACATATATGCAAGTTAAGTAATTTTTATTTTTTGAAAAAAAATACCATCAAAAAAAAGTCATTAGTCTTAAAACAACTACTACAGAATTGATTCGCAGCAAATTAAATAAAGAAAGTACCATATTTGAAATCAACACTTTATGCTCAAAGTATTAATTTAACCAACCAAATTACCATGAAAATAATTTTATTAGATGCAGATTATGCTGAAGTTTCTTATGACGAAGAATTGAAACTTGGAAAAATTGAATGGAAAAGAAAAACCACAACGGAAGAATATCAATATGCTTTTATGGTCATACTGGAACATGCTAAAAAGAACCCATCAGACAACTTTTTATCAGACATTAGAAAGCAAAGTGTCGTTTCGCCAGAAAATCGAAAATGGTTTGAAACAGAAATGTTACCACAAGCTATTGAAGCAGGTTTAAAAAGAGCAGCTGTTATATTCGATGGCAATGTTTTTAAAAAATATTATATTAATATGATTATTAAAGTAACAAACAAGTATGGATTGCCATTAAAAGTCTTTAATACGGAAGAAGAAGCCATTGAATGGTTCAAAGGCAAAGAATACGCTGAAACAGGATAATGAATTTACTGTTGTTTAATTTCTTGTGCATCAACCACTTTATAAACCTTATCTGATCTTCTGATTAAATTTTTAATTGGAACAGAGCAACGATCTCCCTTTTTAGCGCGTTCGGTAGTTTTTAAATCCACACGAATTTCGGATACTTTGAATTGCTCAACACCAGTTGTTGGGCCGGTAATAAGTATTTCATCACAAATCTTAAGGTCGTGTGATTCGATTATAATTTCTGCAACGTTTATTTTTGTAAAATAATTGGTGCATTTACCGATGTATACTTTTCTTTTTGTAGCTCGTGAACCATACTTGTGGCTCCATTCTCCCATTTTCTGGCCTAAGTAGTAGCCATCCCAAAAACCTCGGTTGAACACGGTTGATAATCTTTCGGTCCAACTAGCTATTTGCTCTTCATTAAATGTGCCTTCAATGTATGCACTTACAGCTTCGTTATAACATTCAGAAACTGTTTTAACGTATTCTGGAGGCCTGGCCCTCCCTTCAATTTTTAAAACTCGCACACCTGCATCGAGCACTTTGTTTAAAAACTTTATTGTACTTAAGTCCTTGGGAGACATTATATATTCATTGTCTATCTCAAGTTGATTACCGCTTTCTTTTTCGGTTACTGTATAAGCCTTTCTGCAGGTTTGTAAACAAGCTCCCCGATTTGCAGAGTAGTTTTTTTCGTGTAGGCTCAAATAGCACTTGCCCGATACAGCCATGCATAGAGCGCCATGTACAAACATTTCAATTTTTACTAATTGGCCGGAAGGCCCTTTTATTTTTTCCTGCTGAATTGTTTTGCTAATTTTAGAAACTTGATCTAGATTAAGTTCTCTTGCTAAAACAATTACATCGGCGTATTTGGAGTAGAACTTTAAACTTTCAATGTTACTTACATTGAGCTGTGTTGATATATGGACTTCAATTCCAATTTCCCTTGCATAATTAATAACTGCTAAATCGGATGCGATAATTGCTGTTATATTATTCTTTTTGGCAGCCTCAATAATTTCTTGCATTAAAGAAATCTCTTGGTCGTAAATTACAGTATTAACTGTTAGATAAGATTTTATATTGCTTTCGTTGAAAATCGTAACAATCTTCTTAAG
>PKTC01000416.1:1828-5419 GCA_002869305.1 Marinilabiliales bacterium | reverse complement strand
ATAGTTCCGCTCGAATACATTGTAAAACCTCCCGCTACTGGAATTGTTTGGCTCCATAATACTGTTCCTGCTGCATTTACTCCATTGTGAGGAATATGGCAAGCAGCACAAACTTCACCAGCAAAACTACCTGGCATGTTAGCATCTGATACCGCTCCGGATAAATCGTGAGGAGAGCCAGTTACAACCTGTCCATAGCTAAATGCTGTAATAGCAATAAGAAATGTTGTCAGTAATAGTAATTTTTTCATAGCTGTAAATTTATTTAGTTTACTAAATCTTATATTATAAACTGAATGAGTATATGGCAAGTTATTCAATTTAAAATATTAATTATTATCTATGCCAATAAAGTAATTTAAAATTGATATTCCTAAAAGCTTTTATTGATTATTATTTGTATAACAATTGACATTTATCAATAAGCTTTTAGCTATTTTATCATTACAAGGATTGTATAAATTGCAGTTAAGCGCCTGAAATTTAATTTCTAAATAGCAAAAGCTATAATTTAGTTTTATTGACTTAAAATAAAAAATAGATGCTCATTATTTATCCCTAAATATTTCTATTTGATATTTATGCTTAAATATTTGTTGATCTCTTTCAATGTTTTTATTAATATATTTACACTTTTCAAGGTTTAAAAATATACATTTGTCATGTGTCAATTTAAGCAATAACTTTTGAATCATTTTATGAGATTATTCGTATATTTTATGACATTCCTTTAAATATTAAATTGTGGTTAATAAATTAAAAAAATTAGCAACACTCTTAAATTTACTGGTATTTGTTTTTATTACAAGTTCTAGCGCCCAAAATACACCCACAAATGCAACACATTTATTTAGTATTTCTGATGGGATTTCTGCTCCTCTTAGAATTGCTGTAAAACCAGATGGGAATATTTATATTACTGACTCGAAACAAAACAATATTGTAGTATTTGATCAGACATATTCTTTTCTTAAGTCTTTTTATGTTGGCTTAAAACCAACTGCTTTGGCAGTAAATTCCTCAGGTGAATTATTTGTTGGTGACTCAAAAACTGGAATAATTTACAAATTAGATGAAAATGATACTCCTACAGAATTTTCAACTGTAACATTATCCGCCTCATCAATGGTTTTTGATGAAAATGACTTATTGTATGTTGCTGATAATAAATTAAAACAGGTTCCTGTAATAGATTGAAGCGGAAATTTAGTTCGTTCTATTGGCTTTGGCGATTTAATTCAACCTACAGGAATTGCTTACGATAGTATTAACGACAGACTTCTTATCTCTGAGCATGGAGGTATTGGCCCAGATGTTGGGGGAGGAATGATGGGGGGAGGTTATCCTTTAACTCAAATTTGGATTTTTGATACAGATGGAAACCAATTAGGAACAATAGGAGAAGGTGGCAGCGATGATGGCCAATTCTATCGTATCCAAGGAATGACTGTTAGTGCTAATGGAGTTATTTATGTTACGGATCCTTATCAAGGACAAGTCACTTTATTTGAAGATAATGGTATTTTTCTTAATAAATTTGGCGAATATGGAACTACTTAAGGGAAATTAAATATCCCTAAAGATGTTAAATTCGATACACAAGGTCGCACTCTGGTTACATCAATGAATACGGGGGCTATTGAAGTATTTGAAATAAATGAAACTAATCCTACCTATACTATCAGTGCTATAAATGAAGTAATATGCCTGGGTGGAGATACTGATATTAAAATTAACTTTACAGGAACTGCTCCATGGACATTCACTTATACAAAAGATGGGATAAATCCTGTTACAATTACAGAAACAAATGATGATCCATATATCTTTAATACATCAGAACCGGGTCTTTTTGAAATTACTGCTTTATCTGATGCAAATTACGATGCATTAGATTATTCTGACAATGTGACTGTTATACAAAATCCTTTTCCAACATCGGAAATTACCAGTAGCGATGTGGAAATCTGTACAGGAACAAGTACTGATGTTTCAATAAGTTTTACCGGAGTCGCTCCATATACTTTTACCTATACTGATGGAACAACACCAGTGACTATTTATAATTTTGAAGAAGATAATTATAATATTAGTGCATCAGAGAATGGTACATATGAAGTAACTTATTTAAAGGGTGGCGGTGGTTGTGTTGGTACAGACCTAACAGGAATTGCCAATATTAGTGTTAATGCATTGCCTTCATCAGTTATAAATATTGACAACACTGTAATTTGTGAAGGAGAAACAACAGACATTCCTATTAACTTCACAGGAAATGCTCCATGGACTTTTACATATTCTATTGATGGCATAGACCAAGCACCCATTACTACTAGTGATAATCCATACGTTTTAAATACGGGCATTGGTGGTGAATATGCTGTTACTGCCTTGTCAGATGCATCATTAACTGGCGAATGTTTCACTGGTACAACGCAAGTAACTGTTACACCCTTACCAACATCTAATATTATAAGCAATGATGTAACTACTTGTGAAAATGAAACTACAAATATTACAATAGAATTAACTGGAGAAGCTCCATGGGATTTAACATATACTCTTGATGGAATAAATCCAGTCACAATTTATGATATTTATACAAATCCTTATTCATTGACTGTTCAAGATTCTGGTTTGTATGAAATTACAGCATTATCTGGAAAATCCTGTGATGGAACTGTTTTTAACGGAAACTGTATTGTTACAGCAAATCCACTTCCTACTGCAACAATTATTGAAGGAAATACTGAATTTATGGTACGTGAAGGTGAAACAATGGATTTTAATCTGGAACTTACAGGTGAAGCCCCTTGGACTTATACCTATGTGATTGATTTAGAAAATCCTGTTGCAATTACAACAAGCAATAGTTCAAATACAATAACTAGTTCAATTGAAGGAACCTATGAAATTGTTGAGGTCTCGGACGTAAATTGTACTAATTATTGGTCTGACGGTTACCCAGACATAAAATACGATCCATCACCAACTTCATTAATTTCATGTGATGATACCCTCATATGCGGGGCAGATTCTACTGAAATTCAGATAGATTTAACAGGTGTTGCTCCATGGAGTATAACATATACAGTAGATGGAGAAAACCCTACGGAAATAAATACAAGTGAAACTCCATTTATTCTTGAAGTTTCAAATCCTGGTTTATATAAGGTTACTAAACTAAGTGATGCCGAATTAGAAGGTAGTCAGATGTTAGGTGAGGCATTAATTACAGCTAAGCCTTTACCTTTTATTAATTTAGGTGTAGATACCGCCATTTGTGAAAATGCAAGGATAACATTAAATGCTGGTTCGTATTCTGAGTATCTATGGAATAATGGAAGTAATACTCAAACAATTGTTGTTGATTCAGAAGGAACTTATAGTGTAATCATAACTGATGAAAATAATTGTGAAAATTCGGATGAAATTCTAGTTCATGTAAATCCTGTGCCTGTTTCGGACTTCACATTTACAGAAAATAATTTAGAAGTAAACTTTACCAATACATCTTTAAATGCAAATACTTTTATGTGGGATTTTGGTGATTCAAAAACAAGTACAGATATGAATCAAACACATACTTAT
>PKTC01000416.1:0-1819 GCA_002869305.1 Marinilabiliales bacterium | reverse complement strand
GAAATTATAATGTAGTTCTAACATCATCAAATCTTGAATGTGGTGATAGCATTACTACAAAAACAGTGAGTGCAATTAGCACTTCAATTGCTAATAATCAATTCAAAAATGACATAAATGTATATCCAAATCCAACAGCTGGTATTGTAACAATTGAATTTGACAATCAACAAATGCTAGGCTCTATTTTAGAAATTAGAAATATAGCCGGACAAAGAGTTTATTATAAAAAAATAGACTCAAAGCAATTCACTGAAAAAATTGATCTTAGTAATCAAGCAAAAGGGATTTATGCACTTAACATTTTATTTAAAGATCATATTTATTCTAAGAAAATCATCTTGTCAAAATAAGAAATAAATTCAATAGCTATGAAAAGCACTAAACATATAATTATTAAAGTAATACTTCCTTCAAAATTACTTTTGCTTTTTATTCTATTAGGCAATACTTCTTTTGCTCAATCACCAACAATTACTCTTGGAGCAAATCCAGAAGTATATCAAGGAACAACAACTGCTACTTTAACATATAGCGCAACAACAAACAGCCCAGATCAATATAGTATAAATTATGATGCTGCGGCCGAATCAGAAGGTTTTGTAGATATCACAAATGCAACTTTATCATCAAGCCCAATTGATTTAGTAGTGCCAGTAGCAGCGGCAGTTGGGACATATAATGGAAATTTAAGTGTAAGAAACTCAGGCTCAGGATTGAGTAGTGGGATTTACAGTATATCTGTTACAGTTCAGGATCCAACACTGGCAGATCACTCTTTAACTACATGTTCGTCGTGCCACACATTTCATAACGCAACAGGAAGTACTTTAACAAATGCTTCTTCAAACGAAGGACTATGTTTAAGTTGTCATTCATCTGGTCAAATTGCAGAAACTATGCCATTTTTATCAACTGACAAAGCTATTCCAGGAACTAGCGGAAACTCACATGCCTGGAATGTTTTAGCCATAAATTCAACTTATGAAACCAATTTACCTTCAGATCCCGAAATGCTTGCCAGATTAACTACCGATATTAAAATTGTGTGTTCTACCTGTCATGATCAGCATAATAGCGCTTTAGCTTCACCTTATATAAGAGTTGATAATACCAGTGATGCAATGTGTAAAGATTGTCATTCTGCAAGAGATGTGGGCCGCTATACAGATGCTACACCTGGTTATGGAAGCCACCCTGTTGGAATAAGTATGGATACCGTGGGAACAACAATTGGAAATTCACCATCTTTAGCTGCGCATAATGATAATATTCAGTGTTCAACATGCCATGGTGTGCATGATGTTACAAACAGCGGTACTTTAACCACGGATGGTAATTTACTTAAGATGACTAATGATAATAATTTATGTTTGGATTGTCATGCATACTCAAGCCATCAAGGGCAGACATGTATTACATGCCATCAGGTTCATAATACAAATAAAAGTAATATTTACATGATACGGGATGTTATTGCTACACCTAGTAGTGGAGATAAAACCGTTATATTTACATCGGAAACAGGAGTTAATTCTTTTGCAGATGGAGACGGAACTTACGATGGAGTTTGTGAAGTATGTCATACATCTACATCCTTTCACACAAATATAGATGATGGAGATACGCATAAAGATGGATTAAATTGCACTGATTGTCATACACATGGTTCAAATTTTGAAGCCAATTGTTCTGATTGTCATATAGCCAATTTCCCTAACTGGGGTACAGCTGATGGACATTTTGCACATACAAATAAATATTCGTTTGAGTGTAATACCTGTCATAATCAGTATGGATCAGGTGGAGCTATTGAAGC
>PKTC01000417.1 GCA_002869305.1 Marinilabiliales bacterium | reverse complement strand
AGATATTTAGTCCTGAACACGGTTTCAGAGGAAATGCAGATGCAGGAGAACACGTAAAGAACTATAAAGATGAAAAAACTGGACTTCCTGTAATTTCTTTATATGGAAGTAGCAAAAAGCCAAAATTGCAGGATCTAGAGGGGCTCGATATGGTTGTATTCGATTTGCAGGATGTCGGAGTTCGATTTTATACTTATATTTCTACCATGCACTACGTTATGGAGGCTTGTGCAGAAATGAACGTGCAATTGTTAATTTTGGATCGACCTAATCCAAATGGATTTTATGTTGATGGACCCGTATTAGATACTGAATTTGCTTCATTCGTTGGCATGCATCCTGTTCCCATTGTGCATGGTATGACTATTGCTGAGTATGCCCAAATGATTAATGGACAAGGGTGGCTAAAAGATGGGAGAAAATGTAAGTTAAGTTATATAACTTGTGATAACTACACGCACGATTCATTATATCAGTTGCCTGTAAATCCTTCGCCTAATTTACAAAATATGCTATCCATATATTTGTACCCTTCATTGGGTTTTTTCGAAGGAACAAGTTTTAGCGCAGGTCGTGGTACACAATTCCCATTCCAGGTTTATGGAAGTCCGGATTATCAAAAAAGAGATTTTGCATTTACTCCAGTAAGAATTGATGGTGCCAGCAAATATCCTAAGTATAGAGAGAAAATTTGCTATGGAGCAGATTTGAGAACAGTGAATATGAATCTTATTTTGAAAAGAAAAGAAATCAACCTGGAATGGATACTTGATGCGTATAATAATACTTCAAATAAAGGGGAATTCTTTAATGACTTCTTTTATAATATTGCGGGGAATAAAGATTTAAGAGAACAAATTGAGAGCGGATTATCTGAAGATGAAATTAGAAAATCATGGCAAACTAAATTGAATGAGTTTAAATCGTTGAGAAAAAAATACCTCTTATATAAAGAATGAAAATAAAAAAACCGAAGCGAATCCTTCGGTTTTTTGTCAGTGCAGTGCAGCTAAATTGTTCTTCCCGGATAAGCTTTCAATGCAGCTTCCAAGGTTTCCATAGCATTTGCCAAGTCTTCCTTCTTTAAGACATAAGCAATTCGAACCTCATTTTTCCCAGCGCCTGGAGTTGCATAGAATCCTGTTGCAGGAGCAACCATTACAGTCTGTTTATTGTGATCAAATTCGCTTAAAATCCATTGAGCAAATTTATCAGAATCATCAACAGGAAGTTTTACAACGGTATAAAAAGCTCCTTTTGGCTTAGGACAATAAACACCTTCGATTTTATTTAATGCATCAACCATAAAGTTTCTTCGGTCAATGTATTCATTGTAAACTTCCTCGAAATAATCTTTACCTGTATTTAAAGCAGCTTCGCTAGCCCATTGCCCAAATGAAGGTGGGCACAATCGAGCCTGTGCAAATTTCATTGCTGTATTTATAACATCTTTATTCTTAGTGATCATCGCACCAACACGCACTCCACACATACTATAACGTTTCGATACAGAATCCATCATAATCACATTTTGTTCAATACCCTTTAAGTTCATAGCAGAAAAATGCGTATTGCCATCATAGCAAAACTCTCGATATACTTCATCAGAGAACAGGTATAAATCGTATTTTTCAATTAAAGTTTTTAATTGGTGCAGCTCATCTTTCGAATATAAATACCCTGTTGGATTATTAGGATTGCAAATAACAATACCTTTTGTTTTAGGTGAAATCAACTTTTCAAATTCTTCAATAGCGGGTAAAGCAAAATCACTTTCAATTGTCGAAGTAATGGGTTTAACAACAACTCCTGCAGAAACAGCAAAACCATTATAGTTTGCATAAAATGGCTCAGGAATTATAACTTCATCACCAGGGTTAAGAGTTGATAAAAAGGCAAAGGTAATTGCTTCAGATCCACCTGTAGTAATTAACATTTCTGTATGGTCAACATCAATATTAACTCCCTGATAATATTTAGCTAGTCCTCTTCTGTAAGATTCATTTCCTGCTGAGTGGCTATATTCAATAACCTTTTCTGTAATATTTTTTACTGCTTCAAGAGCAACTTCTGGTGTTGGAATATCAGGCTGTCCAATATTTAAATGATAAACTTTATGTCCTTTTTTCTTTGCTTCTTCAGCAAACGGAACCAACTTTCTAATTGGTGAAGCTGGCATCAGTTGTCCTTTTTGTGATATTTGTGGCATAATAATGATTGTTTTTATCTGATTCAATTAATTTTCAGTTGTAGTTTCAGGTTTTGAAACTGTACCTGTAATTTTTAAAGTAACCGGAGATGTTTTCGCATTAGAATAAACCCGAATTGTTTTGGTAAAAGATCCAATAATTTTGGTATTGTATTTTACAACAATAGTTCCTTTTTTATTTTTTTTAATTGGTTCTTTTGGCCATGTTGGGGTAGTACAACCACAGGATGCTTTTACATTAGTTAAAAGTAATGGTTCTTCACCTGTGTTTTTGAATTTAAATTCACAGGTTCCATTGCCGTTATAATCAATGGTTCCAAAATTATAGCTGGTGTTTTCAAAATAAATCTCAGGAATATCTTTGGTATCCTGATTGGTTTTTATTTCTTCCTGCGCTATTGCTGTCCAGGCAAATACAAGAAAAATAAAGCTTATTATCATTTTTTTCATGATGGATGAATTTTGAATTTGAAGCACAAAGGTAGCCATAATTGGTAAAATTAAATATGTTATTAAATATTTATGACAATTAGCTGTTGATTATACAGTAATTAAAAAAGGATTTTGGGAATAAATTTATATTTTTACAAACTTTTCAAATTAATATTTATAATAGAATAATTTAGAATTATAGCAACATGGAAATTCCTGCAAAATACGATCCGTCATTAACAGAAGATAAATGGTATAAATATTGGATGGATAAAGGTTTTTTTCATTCGGAACCAGATGATCGTGAGGCTTATACAATTGTTATTCCCCCGCCAAATGTTACAGGCGTTCTGCATATGGGGCATATGTTAAATAATACTATACAGGATATCTTAGTTCGTCGTGCCCGAATGCAAGGAAAAAATGCATGCTGGGTGCCAGGAACAGACCATGCCTCCATCGCAACTGAAGCAAAGGTTGTATCTAAGTTAAAGGACGAAGGAATAGATAAGAATAAGCTTACAAGAGAAGAGTTCTTAGAACATGCTTGGGAATGGAAAGAAAAACATGGAGGTATAATACTAGAGCAATTAAAAAAGCTGGGGGCTTCATGCGATTGGGATAGAACAAAGTTTACAATGGATGATGATATGTCCAAGAGCGTAATCAAAGTTTTTGTTGATTTATTTAATAAAGGCCTAATATATCGTGGAGTTCGAATGGTTAACTGGGATCCGCAGGCAAAAACAGCTGTTTCTGATGAAGAAGTTAATTACAAAGAGGTTCAATCCAAATTATACTATGTTAAATATCAGGTGGATGGTGAAGATGATTTTGTAACGATTGCAACAACACGCCCGGAAACGATTCTTGGTGATACTGCTGTTTGTGTGCATCCCGAAGATGCACGATTTAAACATCTTCATGGTAAAAAGGTTTTCGTACCGCTT
>PKTC01000043.1 GCA_002869305.1 Marinilabiliales bacterium | reverse complement strand
TGAGCAGTTTCATGTGATATCAAATTAGCGCGGTTTAATTCTTCTCGAATGGTTGCATTATTTTCCAAAAACAATCTGGAATCACGATACAGAATAGCACCCGGATGTTCCATCCCGGAATATTGAAAGGATGGAATTATTACAAAATCAAACTTAGTAAAGGGATACTCAATTTGAGTATACTCTTCTAACCACTTCAGTGAACTATAATGTAAATCAAATATTATATCAGTGTTGGTCTCTAATTTTTTGATATCATCTTCCCTATGATACATAGTTATTTCTCTGTCATCATATTTTTTTACGATTGATTTGAATTTACCGGCTACGAAAGAATATAAATAAGTGGAGATTGCTTCAGTTTCATCGAAAACAAACACGGATCGATTGTTATTTGATTCTTTTTTTTCAATCAAAGGAGAATTTGCAATTGCAATCCATCCCTTTGGAACATTCATCTGAGTTTGGAATTTAGCTTTCAAAGATGGTTGATCAAAACATGGAAATGCAGTGCAAGCTCTATCTGGCACAAACAGGGTATATAAATAATCTAGGTTGCGATTTAAAGCCCTATCACCAGCTGTAAATATGATTTTAATTTCGTTACTACCGTTTTCAAGTTTCTTATGAGGAATGATTATATGTTCATTTTTAAAACTAAATTTTATATCATGATTGTTCAATTTTACTGATTTTACAGATGATCCAGGATTCCGAAAGTCTAATATAAGGGGTTCTTCATATTCTGTATTAAAGTTAAACTCAATTGTTTCCTTACCAACGAGTGGTTTGTTGATTGAATCAGGTATGTAAAAAGAAATAGTGTATTTTAAATCACTTAATTGTTTATCCCGTAAAATAGCTAACTCTTTTGAAACACCTGCCTCAAGAATATTCAGATTAATTTCCTTACATCCACTATAAGATAAAGAAGATATAAATATTACAATTAGAAATCGATATAGATAACTTTTCATTATAAATAATTAAATTACAAAGCAGATTCGATAGAATCTTGAATCTTTTCAAAAGAATACGGTTTGGTTATTAAACTGGTAAAACCTGCAGATGAAAAGTCTTCAAAAAAATCATTTGGATTGTGCGCAGTTATCGCAATTATGGGAATATTGCATTTTGGTGCCAACATCTTGTTTCGAATATATTTGGTTGTTTCCAAACCATTCATTTTGGGCATTTCGATATCCATTAATACGATATCAATTTTATTTAATTCAAGCACCTCAATAGCCTCTAAACCATTCTTTGCTTCTTTAATTTCATTTGCTACACTAAATAATAATTCTTTTAACAAAACCCTATTCATTAAAATGTCATCAACAATTAAAATGTTGTATTTCGCCATATTAACCTAGTCTGCTAAGAGTTTTTATAATATCAATACTGTTTATTTTAATAGATTTTCCTTGAATTTCAATTATTTTATCATTCTTAAATTCTGCTAGGGTACGAATAAAACTTTCTTTGGTAGTACCTGCCAGTTCTGCCAATTCGGTTCTTGTTATGGGAAATTCAAATTTTTCTGAATTATAAATATGGGTTGAGAAATACAATATGATATCAGCAATCTTACCAGGCAGTTGTTTCTGGTATTGAGAAATTATTCGATCAAAAATATTTAAATTATCTCTGGAAATATCTCGTAATAAATAAGCAGCATAACTGCCATTATTCAATATTATTGAATTGAATACCTTAAAATCTATAAAAAACACTTTGGCATTCTCAATAGCTGTTGCCGAGTACTGATATATGTCGTTTCCAAACATTGATACCAAACCAATAAATTCGCCAGGTTTTGCAATTTTTAGAATTAAAGCACGTTCGTTTCTCCCTTCTCTAAATAATTTAACTAACCCCGATTCTAAAAACATAACATGGGAGGTAATAGTACCTTGTCTGAAGATCACATCCTTTTTTTGAAAAGAAATACTCTGACCATTGGACTTAATCTCTTCAATTTCTTGTTGGTTTAGTATATCTCCTTCAGGTATAAGTGTATTGAAAACATTTGAGTTAACCGTCGTCATAGGTTGGCTATTTCTGTAAATTTATTAAAATCTTTTGAGAAATTCTTATAGATTAAAATATTTTGGTGATTTAAATCATCAATTCATGGTAATCTATCTCATCGTATTTTATTTGTTTGCAATGCTCTTCAATATGTACTTTTACATTGTTGAAAAAGAAAGAGCTTTTAAATAGTTAAGATATAAAAACATAAGATATGATTAAAGGAAATAATATTCTAATCGTTGATGACTCGGAAACCAATTTGGTTTTGTTAGAGGCAATTTTGGAAGACGCAGGATGTAAGGTCGTTAAGGCATATAGTGCTAAGGAGGCTTTAGTTTCGTTGACCAAAGGTATTCCTAATTTAATTTTACTGGATTTGTTAATGCCAAATGAGAATGGATTCGACTTATTGAAGAGGCTAAAGACAAATGGTATTTTTAAGAACATACCAATTATAATTGTTACAGCATTTGCCAACAAAGAGAATAGAATAATGGCAAAGGAGCTTGGAGCAATTGATATCATTGAAAAACCAATAAATATTCCCGAATTTCTAGAGAAAATAGAAAGTGCACTAGCTATTAATGCATAAGGCCTTTAATCGAATTTTATGTCGGAAAAAGATAAAGAATACACCATCCATTTAGATTCACTGCTTAAAACCTATTCCGTTAAGGATATAACGAATCTATTCACAGAGATCGACAAAAGATTAATTTCATTGCATAACAAATCGGCAGAAGATTTTTTACAGCTAAATAATAGTTATAAGAATATTTACCACCAATCAAATCATATATCAGACAATATTGCCATAATCTGTAATACTGCTAATATTGATAAGAATAATAGCTTGTATCAGATTATTAGTAATTTATATGAAAAATTAAAAGTGCAATTTGAGGTACTTGATTATAGAATCATTGTTATTTCGGATCAACTTGAGAAATTATCTAATCATATTAGGCACATCTTCTTTCCAATTAAAAGTTACAGCCAAAATTTAATGAGCCTAAATTATTTAATTGCTAACTTAAGAGTTTCTCTGTCCTATAATGATAAATCGGAAAATGAGAATTTAGAAAGCATTTATAAGGAATCAGAAAAGCTTATCGAAAGCATCAAAATTATTACAGATAATATTACCAATTCCTTCAATCAATTAAATAAAATTGCTAAAAGTTCGCAAAAAAGAATTAAAGATTTAAGCGGACTAAACGAAATGAGTCTGGATAGTTTGCTATCAGAAATACAATCCAGTATTGAACTTATTGATAAAAAGAATGAAGATAATAAAACACTAATACCAAGTATAAAAAACAAGATTGGTAAATTGGAGAATAGCAATACTGAAATTATTAAAAAACTTCAGTATCAAGATATTATTAAGCAAAAGATGGAGCATATCCAGAATACTCACAAAGATTTAATTAGTGAGTTAGTTGAATTTAATGTAACTGATCTTGAAAAAGATAAGCTTAACGAACAGGTAAAGTGTTTTTTACGCATTCGTGATATTTCTGGCTTACAAGCTGCACAGT
Organism: Marinilabiliales bacterium; assembly: GCA_002869305.1. Taxonomy (GTDB): domain Bacteria; phylum Bacteroidota; class Bacteroidia; order Bacteroidales; family UBA12077; genus UBA12077. Next base: position 87 of record PKTC01000043.1, on the reverse strand, counting down.
TAATACAAGCCAATCATGAATACCAATCTGCTATAGAGGTAATTATCGATAATTTTATCTTAATTGGAGATAACTTGCAAGACATTA
>PKTC01000019.1 GCA_002869305.1 Marinilabiliales bacterium | reverse complement strand
GTAGTAGGATCCAATATTGCAAACATAGCTTTAGTACTTGGCTTAACAGCAATTATTTTACCAATTAAAGTGAAAAAAAAGGCCATTCATTTTGATTGGACTGTTATGATGCTTATCAGTCTGTTGTTTTACGTATTTTGCCTTAATTATAAGCTGCAAATTTTTGAAGGCGTTATCTTTATTCTTTTACTTGGAGCATTTATCTTCAGATCAATCCATGTATCAAGAAAAGAAAAATTAAAAACCTTGGAAGAATCGGTGCCTCCTAAATACAGTATGACAGTTTCTATCGTTTTGGTTATAATTTCTGCGATAGGTTTAATATTTGGTGCAGAGTTTATGGTTAAGGGAGCCTCTAATATTGCATTGAAATTAGGCATTGATGAGAGAATAATATCTGTATCAGTTATTGCTCTGGGAACAAGTTTGCCTGAACTGGCAACCTCAATTGCAGCGGCAGTTAGAAAAGAACTGGATATTTTTATTGGCAACATCATTGGATCGAATATATTTAATATTCTTGCCATATTAGGAATTACAAGTACCATAAAGGCAATTGATATTAATCCAATGGTTTTGAAATTTGATATTTTCTGGATGTTGGGAATCTCATTTTTGCTCTTTTTATTTATTTTACCATTGCGAAAGGGAATAGTTACTCGTTGGAAAGGAGTAATTTTTGTTAGTGTTTATATCCTTTATATTTATTTGGCCTTTAAAACTGGCCTAATCTAAAATATGTAATAAAGATGATTAAAGCAATTGATATTAAGAAGTCATACGGCGATTTACAAGTTCTTAAAGGAATTAATTTAGAAATCAACAAAGGAGAAATAATATCAATTGTTGGCCCAAGTGGAGCTGGCAAAACAACTTTTCTGCAAATACTTGGGACGCTAAGTAGACCTAATTCTGGGAAAATATTATTTGAAGATAGAAATGTAAGTCAGTATAAAGACAAACAATTAGCTGCTTTCAGAAATAAAAACATTGGATTTGTTTTTCAATTCCACCATCTTTTACCGGAATTTACTGCAATTGAAAATGTTTGTATTCCTGCTTTTATTGGCGGCATGAATAGAGAAAAGGCCGAACAAAAGGCAAAAGAAATTTTAAGCTTTTTAAAGCTGGAACATAGAATAGAACATAAACCAAAGGAACTTTCAGGCGGAGAGCAACAAAGAGTTGCTGTTGCCAGGGCTTTAATTAATGAGCCTACTGTTATTTTTGCCGACGAGCCTTCTGGAAATTTAGACTCTGAAAATAAAAAAGAGCTTCACGATTTATTCTTTTCCCTGCGTGAAAAATACAATCCTTCAATTGTTATTGTTACACATGATAATGAGTTGGCAAATATGGCTGATAAAAAATTAACCATGAAAGATGGGCTATTTCTTTCATAAGAATGACAGAAAAAAGAGAACTACAAAACATAAAAGAATTTCTTGACGAAAAGTCTGATAAATATAATCATTCGGATTTTATTGAAACTGATCCAATTCAGATTCCTCATACTTTCACCGACCATGGTGATATAGAAATATCTGGGTTTTTAGCTGCTACTATCGCCTGGGGACAAAGAATTACAATAATTAAGAATTTAAGAAATTTGATGACCTTAATGGATCATGCTCCTTATGAGTTTATATTGCATCATACTGAAAAGGACTTGGATAGATTCTCTTATTTTAAACATCGAACTTTTAATGGCGATGATTGTAAATTTTTTATACAATCATTAAAAAATATATATGCCATTCATGGTGGATTAGGAAAGGTAGTTCAGAATTTTTATCAAGCGAAAAAAGATGTTTTCGATGTATTGATTGAATTCCGCAAGATCTTTTTTGAAATAAATCATCCTCAAAGAACACAGAAACATTTTTCTAACGTATTGAAAGGTGCATCTGCAAAGAGGTTGAATATGTATTTTCGTTGGATGATACGAGAGGATTTTCGCGGTGTGGATTTTGGTTTGTGGAAAGAAATACCCATGTCATCGTTATATTTACCGCTGGATGTCCACACTGGGAACGTGGCTCGAAAATTGGGAATACTCTTAAGAAAACAAAACGATTGGAAAGCTGTTGAGGAAATAACACAGGTTTTAAGAACGTTTGATCCTGTTGATCCTGTAAAATATGATTTTGCTCTTTTCGGATTAGGAGCTTTTGAAAAATTCTAAATATGCCAAACGATTATTTTAAATTTAAACAATTCACAATATATCAGGATAGGTGTGCAATGAAAGTGGGCACCGATGGTGTACTTCTGGGTGCTTGGGCAAATTGCGAAAATGCAAAAACGGTTTTGGATATTGGAACAGGAACTGGTTTAATTGCTTTAATGATTGCACAGCGATCAAAAGCTTTAATTGATGCCATAGAAATAGATAATGAAGCAGTTTCGCAAGCACAAGAGAATGTCGATAAATCTGTTTGGGTAGAACGAATAAACATTATCAATCAATCGTTTCAAACATTTCAGGGATCAGTTGATAGTACATACGATTTAATTGTTTCGAATCCTCCATACTTTCAAAACTCGCTATTTGCTCCGGATCAAAAAAGAACAAACGCTCGCCATAATGCAAACCTGGAGCTGGAAGAATTAATTATCGGAACTAAGAAATTATTAAATCAAGATGGTAATTTTACTGTTATACTTCCATACTTGGAGGGAAACATGTTTATTGTAAAAGCTGCAGAATTAGGTCTTTATTGTATTCGCCAAACAAAAGTGTTACCAAAGCCAAACAGAGAGCCCAAAAGACTTTTACTCGAGTTTGCACACATAAAAAAACCGCTTGTTGAGCAAGAGATAATTATTGAACTCAATAAGCGGCACGAATATTCAGAAGCTTATAAAAATCTTACCAAGGATTTTTATCTGGCTTTTTAGTCGAGATCAGTTTCTTCTTCTATAAATACAATACCGTATTCTTCCAATTCATTTAAAACAGGCTCGTATACATCTTTCATTGTTGGAACAATTACTCCTTTACGTTTAATAACTCCAGTTAAGAATAATTTGGTAGCAATGGCAACAGGTATACCAACGGTAATTGACATGGCAGTATGTACCAGATCTTTTCCCTTAACTACCAGGGATGATGTAATTCTCTTAGTTTTGCCATCTAATATATATTCAAACTGATGTTGCATGGCAATCATATCCTTGTCCTCAGGTCCTAATGCCCATTTTTCTTCAAGTAATTTTTGAAGGATTTGCGCTGGAGTAGCATTTGGCAATCCTATGATATTTTCTTCAAATATTCCAAGCCATTTCAGTCGGGTCATAACTTGAGAGTTCATATCTAATCCTAGAAAATCGCAAAGTTTTTGCTCAACCGGATCTTCAACATCATAAGGAAGAAAGAGATTAATAAACTCTCTATAGCTTATTTTTTCCGAATTCTCAATTTGATAAGTATCATCGGTGGCGCCTAGTTGTACAAATACATTCCATGCTTCGCTATAACCAGGTCGTCGCAAAGTACCTCTAAGTAAAGTAGGAATACCTTGCAATCCATAAGTTTCTCTATAACTTAATGAATCTCTGTTTGGATACATTTCAAATTCACCTAGATCCAGAACCGACATTTTTTCAATTCTTCTAAATAACTGATTGTATGGAACATATTTGTATTTGCCATGATCAATATATT
>PKTC01000321.1 GCA_002869305.1 Marinilabiliales bacterium | reverse complement strand
TTGCTTTTTAAAAAATATATTCAAAAACCAATTAATGGCTCCATTGAGGCATTAAAAAAGATTTCAGCAGGTTACTTAAATATTGAAATTAAAGAAGAACTTAAAAAAAGCAAAGATGAAATCGGAAAATTGAATAATTCTTTGGAAGAATTGATCATTTATTTAAAGGATACTGCTGCATTCGCAAAACAGGTTGGACATGGAAATTTAAATTTTAATATTAAAGTATTAAGTGACTCAGACTTTTTAAGAAACGATTTAATCGAGATGAGAGAGAAGTTAAAGGAAGCTACTGAATCACAGGAAAAAAAGAAAATTGAAGAAGAAAAAAGATCTTGGGCGAATCAAGGCTTAGCGCAACTAAATGAAATTTTGCGTAAACAAGATAATGTTCAAGAGCTTTCTTACCAAATTTTAAGTTTTCTTATAAATTACATGGGTGCTAATCAGGGTGGCATATTTATACGTAATGCTGAAGATCCTGAAAATATTATTCTTGAATTACAATCCTTTTATGCCTTCGATAGAAGAAAGTATATAAAACGAACTTTTGAAATGGGCGAAGGTTTAGTAGGTAATTGTGCCATGGAAAAACAATTGGTTCACTTAACTGAAATTCCTGATAATTATATTCAAATTACGAGTGGTTTAGGTGGATCAAATCCCCATAGTCTTGTGCTTGTTCCAATGAAAATGGAAGATGAAGTACTAGGAATAATTGAAATAGCTTCATTTAATGATTTCGAAGACTATCAAATTAAATTTCTTGAGCAGGCGTCTTTAAGTATTGCCAGTTCATTAAACATGGCTGAAACGAATCGTCGAACTGCTGAGCTCTTGGAAAAAACGCAGCAACAAGCTGAAGAAATGGCCGCACAAGAAGAAGAAATGCGACAAAATATGGAAGAGCTGCAAGCAACCCAGGAGGAATCTACCAGAAGAAATCAGGAAGTTGAAAAATTATTAGAGCAATCCCAGAAACAATCAAAGCAGATAGAATCTAAAGTTGTTGAGTTTGAGAAAAGAGAAATAGAGTTGACAGAAAATCTAAAGGCTGCCAATAAAAAAATTAAAGATCTTGAAGCTAAATTAAAAAAGAAATAAGATATATTTATCATATCATATTGAAATACCCTTTAAATAGAAGGGTATTTTTATCTAATTTTTTATGATGAGAATAATTTTTGTATTACTGGTATCAATTCTAAGTTTATTTGCAAATCCAATTGCATCTGCTGCACAAGATAAACTTGAAGTTGTCGAGTTAGATTATAACCTATATGCGATTATCAATCCACAAGGTGGAAATATTGCTTTTTTGGTAACCCGGAAAGGAGTTGTGGTTGTTGATGCCGGATCAACTCCGCAGAACGGTAGGGATATTGTTGAGGCCATACGAGCCATAACAAGAAAACCAATAAAATACTTGATAATTACACATTTACATGGCGATCATGTGAATGGAATTGCAGGATTTCCTCAAGATATTAAGATCATTGCACACAAAGATCTTGAAAAAAACAACGAAATTTTCAATCAGGAAAACCTGGCCAATTATATGGAAAATGTTTTACCTGAACATCTGGCCAGTCTTAAAAAACAATTAGATACTATAAGTGATACAGACAGTCAGGAATATGGGGAATTAATGAACACATATAATGCTCATGTTGATTATCTAGAAAATATCAAGCAAATAGAATTTAGAAAACCGGATATTGTATTTGAAGATTATTATCGTTTTAAACTTGCTGACGAGAGAATAATGCTTGAATATCCAGGTCCCGGACACACTAGCGATAACATAGTAGTCAAATTCTCTAATCATAATGTGATACATACTGGCGACCTTGTATTCGATGGCAGTTTCCCATACCTGATTATTGAACATGGTGTAGATGTTTATAATTGGGTGAGAATTCTGGATGATTTGTACAAAGAAAATATTAATACGGTAATTCCAGGGCATGGAGAAATTGGACGAAAAATAGCACTTAAAGACCAGTCTGATTATTTTAAAAACTTATCCCATCGGATAGAAGCACTCATGAACGCCGGACACGATTTGAATGAAATTAAAAAAAGAATCAGTATAAGCGATTTTCGATTAAAAGGCAATGAAGATCAACTACCAATAAACATAGAAGTAATATACTCAGAGTTAAATAATAAGGGACGTGATTGGTGGAAATTCTAAACTGACTATAGTAATATTTTGATCCTATAATAAAATTGCAATTCTAATCTTCTTATTAATGCTACTATCTGTTATTATTTATGACAACAATAACAATTCTTAAATGAATTAATATTGTAATACTATAATTATGTGCATTTTATATTAACATAAGTATAAAATACCAACATTTAGGGATTTCTTCATATTCCGTCCTTAATTAGATTTGCACCTGAAACAATCCTAATTTACAACCTTATGAAAACCTATCTTGCAGCGGTATTAGTCATGATATCAGCACTAAATTGTTTAGCTCAAAATGAGGAAGAGAACGAACAGGGAAATCTTGATCTTCGTGGTTCGATAATCCTAGACCATGTTAATAATCTATCAGGCGGAATAAAGAATGGAAGTTCTATGCTTACGTTATTCGATTTAAGTCTAAGCTATTCCTTTAATAATGGATTACTAAAAAACACCAGTTTCCATACTCATATTTTAAAAACGGCAGGAAACAGCGCGTCTGAAAATCTGATAGGTGATATTCAGATAGCATCGAACATAGATGGATATGCATCACATTTTGTTTACGAACTTCTTATTAAACAGAAGATAGCTGATTTTTCGATTACAGCTGGGATGCACGATTTAAATTCTGATTTTATGGCCAGCGAATTTGCAGGTGATTTTATTAACAGTTCGTTCGGAATTTCTCCAGTAGTAACTTTAAATGTTCCGGTATCGGTATTCCCAATTACGACATTTGGTGGATTATTAACATACGATAATGAAGCATTAAACATAAAAACTGGTTTTTATAACCTCAATCACGACTATGTTTATGAAGAATCATTCAACGCTGAAAATCACTTTTTTCAGCATGGATTCTTAAGTGTTACAGAGATAGCATATCGAATCCTAAACGATAAATCTATCAAAGGTGAATACAAAATTGGTGGTTATTTAAAACAATGCGACCATCACCAGCACGAAAGTTTACCGAATGATTGTATTGAAGAATTAAACTATGGATTTTATTTTATTGGCGACCAAACTATAAAAGAACTTAGTGGAGGGCAGCATTTAAGTGCATTTGTGCAATTAAATTTCGCACCACAACATGCAAATTTTGCAACGGAATATTATGGTGCAGGATTATCGTTAAGGGAGTTATCGACTAAATGGTTACCCGATCAAATAGGATTAGCCATTGGAACTGTAAAATTAAATCATCTTTTAAATAGCGGAATTGTTAAACGCGATAAGTTTGAGACTGTAGTTGAACTTACAGCACAAATACCTGTATTTAATTATTTTACAATACAACCTGATTTTCAATATATAATAAATCCATCAGGAATCTACAATAATTCCTTTACAGGTCTAATAAGATTAATAATGGAGTTGCATTAACGTAAGAAATGAATAGTGTTTTATATAATCTTATTATCTTTCCATTATAAAATCTAACTACTAAATATGAAAAATAAATTCACAGCA
>PKTC01000322.1 GCA_002869305.1 Marinilabiliales bacterium | reverse complement strand
CTCCTTTATAATCAGGATTTTTTAATTTTTCTAAAAAACTTATGATATCTTGTTTTGCTAATTTATTATCACCTTTACCATATTTATCTATGTAGGTTTTAATGATAAAATTTTTTTTGGATAATTGTAAATGTAGGTAAGTTATGTAGATAAAAAGCACCAATATAATTAAAAACTCAAAAGAGATTTTAATATCATAAGTGGCAATATATAGAGTGTTAATCATCAATTATGATAATATTTTGAATAAAGATATCATAAATCATTGATTATGAAAAATGTTAAGCAAAAAAAATGCCTTGATTAAAACCAAGGCATTTAAATATAATAGTATTATTAATTATTCTTTCGAATCTTTATTAAATACAATCCTCAAATAGAAGTATCCTAAAAGGGCCGCAGTAAGAGATCCCATTAAGATTCCAAGTTTAGCTTGATTCTCTGCGACGCCTCTAAAAGGTCCAATACTTTCATAAGCAAGGTTGCTAATAAACAGTGACATTGTGAATCCTATACCTCCAAGCATAGCTGCTCCTAAGATATGTTTCCATTTAATTCTGTCTGGTAATGCGGATATACCTAATTTTACTGTAATAAATGAAGATATAAAAACACCAACTATTTTGCCAAAGATTAAACTACTACCAACAGCTATAGTAAGTGTGTTAAAAGTACTCATTCCAGAACTTTGAAGCACAACACCGGCATTTGCAAAAGCAAATATGGGCATAATCACGTAATTTACAACAGTATGCAGACTATGTTCTAAATTTTGTAAAGGACTTTGAATTTTTTTAATCTGTAAAACCATATTATCAAGAGCAGAGAGTTGGGTATTGTTTAAAGCCACATCATCTGTATGCGGAGTACTTTCAAAATCATGAATGCTTCCATGCATTCTTTCTTTAAAATCATTCAGGTCGATTTTTCTTGCTGATGGAATAGTAAACGCAATAATTACACCAGCAATAGTAGCATGTATTCCTGAGTGTAGAAATAAAAACCAGACTACTAACCCGACTATGATATATATTGGCATGTATCTTACATTTAATCTGTTGAGAATAAATAGAAAAACCACAAGAGCTAATGAAATTAATAAAAATGTTACATGAAGCTCTCCACTATAAAATATAGCAATTACTACGATAGCTCCAATATCATCAACTATGGCAAAGGCGACCAAAAATACTTTTAATGCTAATGGTACCCTTTTTCCTAACAAACTTAATATACCTAAGGAAAAAGTAATGTCAGTTGCCATCGGAATACCCCATCCTTACTTGCCTAATCCATCTCCAACTTGTAAAACAAAAAAAGCAGCAGGAACCAACATGCCTCCAACAGCTGCAATAATTGGTAGTGCAGCTTTCTTTGGTGAGGACAACTCACCTACTAAAAGTTCCCGTTTGATTTCTAAACCTACTAAGAAAAAGAAAACAGCCATCAAGCCATCATTAATCCAATGCAGAATAGATTCAGACATGAAATTAGTTTCTGTTCCAAAGCTAAATTCCTGATGTAAAAAACTTTCGTAATAATGTCCCCATTCCGAATTAGCAATTATTAAAGCTAAAATTGTTGCAATTATAAGTAGAATACCTCCAGCTGCTTCATAATGTGTGAAACGTTTAAAAGGTTGTCTGATCATGTCAAACGGATCAATAATCTTATCTTTTTTATGTTCATTATGATAATTCATGTTGTAATTTTTTAGAATGTTGTAAAAGTACTTATTATTTGAATTAAAATTTATCTCTCAATACGGTTATTTAGTAACTATGTTTTAAAAATATTGTTTAAATAAGGTGATCTACATCACCTATTTTTTAACAATAAATCAGCTTCCTTAAGTTTATTAATGTTTCCAATGTCAAACCAGTTATCCGAATTATGTTTATATCCAATAACTGAATGAATTTTAGCAATTTTTAAATAAAATTTAATAAGTGAAAATTTGCTGGACTCGTCCATGTAATTAAAAACTTCAGGATGAATGATGTGAATTCCACTGAATGCAAATTTATATAATTTTCTTTTAGGGTTTAGAATGATTTCATTCTTAGTAGCAATGTTTTGCCATCCGCCAAGATGTAAATTGTCATCAAACAATAGATATCGGCTTGATTCTCTATTTCTAATTGCAAGCGTTACTAATGCTTTTTTTGAATTGTGAAAATCAAGCATTTGATTAAGATTAATATTACTAATTATATCAACGTTGTACACTACGAAAGATTCTTTTGAATCGAAAAACCATGATGCCTTTTTTAGCCCACCACCTGTATCAAGTAATTCATCAGTTTCATCAGAAATCTCTATTCTTATTCCAAAATGATTATTTTCTTCAAGAAATTTAATAATCTGATTTGCCAGATAATGTACATTTATAATGATCTCATTTACTCCATATGAGATGAGTTTTTTAATCACAATTTCTAACAAAGGTGTATTCTTAACTTTAACTAAGGCCTTGGGTATATTATCTGTTAAAGGCTTTAAGCGAGTTCCCTTTCCTGCAGCAAAAATCATTGCTTTCATGAACTTAGCTTTTTTTGTATTTCTTGCTCAATGTGATTCAAATTTATTCTCACATCAAAATCTTTGATCAATTTTTTTGCTAGTTGTTCCGCACAGTAAACTGATCGATGCTGACCTCCAGTGCACCCAAAACTCACCATTAAATGATTAAAATCACGTTCAATGTATTTTTTTACGGATTGACTCACCAATGCATAAACGTGTTGTAAAAATCGTGCCATTTCAGGTTCATTATTTAAAAACTGAATTACCTCTGAATCTTTTCCCGTAAGGCTTTTGTATTCTTGGTATCTCCCTGGATTATGAATAGCTCTGCAATCAAAAATATATCCACCACCATGGCCTGATTTGTCTTCAGGTAAACTCCGCTTATAAGAAAAACTATTGATCGTAACAGTAAGTTTATTTTTCATATGGAATATTTTCTGTTTTTATCATTTGATCCATAATATTACCAAGTTCAGGAAGATCTTTCAGTACTTTAACCCTATCTTTTAAATAGACTAAATTATTAATAGCAAATGGAATACTTTCAATAAAATGTCTTTTATTTTCTATTAGTCCCCGTAAGCCGTAAGCACCAAGAGTTTGCAAAACACGAATTAGTGCAAAAGCATAATAGAATTCAATAAATTCCTTCTTTATAACCGGAACAAAGAGCCTTACTACATTTAAATAATAATCTAACAACTGATCTCTTATTTTTTCTGGCATCTGTGCTTTAGCCTGAAATAGTAAAGAAACAAGATCGTACTGTAAAGGACCTTTGCGACCTCCTTGATAATCAATAAAAAAAGGTTCACTTTCTAAAAGTATAATATTTCGAGCCTGAAAATCACGAAACATAAAATAAGTATGATCTGTTTTTAAAAGATAATCGGCAAATTTTTCAAATTCGTCCTTTAATAGATTTTTATCATATTCTAAATTTAAGGCATGAACGTAATTCTTTTTGAAATAATTCAGATCAAAAAGAATAGATTCTTTATTATAAATAGGGTGTTGATAGCATTTTGAATAATCGAATGAATTGCCTGAAATAGTTTGGAATCGAATTAGTTCGCGAATCACTTTTTTATAAATCTCTATGGCATTATTAGAAAATTTGTTCTGGCTTTTGTTTGAAAGAAGCCAT
>PKTC01000423.1 GCA_002869305.1 Marinilabiliales bacterium | reverse complement strand
GCCTTTGAGTTTTGGGGCAAGTTACAAATAAAGCCTCGTTTGCGGTGCAGCAAGGCTTTCGTTCTGACCAGCGGAATAGATTTTTTGTTTTTTCTGATTCCATACTAAATATTCAGTATTTAGGGTGTCGCCTTGCTCGCTTACCGATACAACATCGTTTTGTGCTGTCCACAACTCTTCTGTTTCATCGTAAATGCAATAGTTAGCTTTAATGTATGAAGTTACTTTTTGTATTGAATCGTAGAATTCAACATATAATCCTTTGGGAAATTCAGTATAAGGCTCTTCTACATTTGTATATCTATTAATCTGGGGGGAGATAACTTTAACTTCTATTAAAGCGTTTTTTGTGATAATTATTTCGGTATTTGTTATTGCTATCTCAGGAACATCTAGTTCACTTGTAATTTCATTTATTTTTTCAATGTTATTTCTTTCGCAAGAAACAAAAAAGATAATAATTCCTGCAAATACAGGAATTATTATCTTTTGAATGTAATTATATTTTTTAATATTATCGTGCTCTAACACTTGTATTCTCGTTTATCCAGCAACCAACTTTATATGTGTCGCCTTCTTTGTAACCTTGAAAAAAGATAGTCTCATTATCCGGGAAATGTGGTCGATATGCTTCGATAAACTTATTTGCATCTTCAGTTAACCCAGCATCAATAGTTTTAGCTTTAATAAATTTATCTACAGCTGCCCAGTATACTGCTTTTTGTTCGAAATCATTTTCTCCACAAGATTTGCTTGCAGCAGCATAAATATTTCCAATCAATAAGTAAGGATAACCACTTGTTGCATCCAATTCAATTGAATTTAACGCATATGTTCTTGCTTGAGAATAGTTTCCAAGTCTTCGTGTAACATCACCAAGTTCTAAATAATATTTTGCTTTTTGAACGTTGTCAACTTCTAGTTCAATGGCCTGCTTGTAATATTTTGCTGCATTCTCTAATTTTTCATTTTTATTAGAAAGCTTCGCTAGTTCATATGCTAACTCTGAAGTTGGCTCTAAAGAGTTTAATTTATTAGCCATTTTAAAATATAAAGGATCCTCAATACATTTTAGTGAACGTAATAGACTTGTTGATTTTTTTAAGAATTCAGTATCTTCAGGTGTTTCTGCAAACTTATTTGTGTAAAATGGAATAAGATCTTCGCATGTTGCAACGCCCTCGAAAATTTGATCTATCGGAGCTTTAGCCTGTTGCATTCTTGTTCCGTCTTTTCCACCTTTTTTGATAACTGCATCAACTATTTCAGAGACTACTCCATAATCAGCAACTACGTCACCTGCACCAAATACATTGGATTGATAAAGGGCATTAGAGGCTTGCATAAAGGTTAATAACTCAGCAGGACCACTTTTAGTCTTTTCAAGCGCAATAGATTCTTTTAACCAGTCATAAGCAATTTGAAAATTCTCAACAGTATTTTCTTTATACTTAATGTAATCAATCCCTTTGTTACCAAGAACATATCCTTTTTGACCGTAATTTTTGATTCGTTTATCATAAATGTTCATCATACTATCAACAAGCACATATTTTTTTGTAGCATCCTGTTCTTTTTTGATAGCACTTTCTATCATTTTTATTCCATCAATATAAATATACTTACTTGCTTTAGGACATTCCATATAAACTATAGTCCAACCAGCCAAGGCCAGGTCGTAATTTTTTTGTCTTGCATACTCTCTATATAAAGAGAGGTTTTTTATACAGCGAATACTGTCTTCTCCATGTCCAAATCTAGAACCATCTTCAACTCCTTTTTGTCCGAACACAAAACCAATCGTAAGTGTTAAAAGTAAAGTCGTTAAAATCCCTTTTGCTATTGTTTTCATTTTTATAAAGTTTTTAATTATTGAAATTTCCTTTTTATAAACCAAAAGTCGTATAAAGTTAAATTAATACCAAATGCTGTGTAATTTTCTTCAATTAACCCACTATCTGTTGTTCCTTTTTTCCCCATAGAACATGATAAATTAATACTCGTTCTTTGATTCGCTAATGGAAAACCTAATCCAAATGTTATGCCATAATTACTTATTTGCTCGCCATTTATCTTTAAGTAGCTGTTATTCAGATAAGCACCAGCTCTATAATTTATTCTTTTAAAGTAGTTTCGTAGCGAATATTTATTAGGTATGTACTCAATTCCAAAATTGTAATATTGATCCACATCATAAGTATCATTTGAATTTATTGTCTCTACTTTCGACCAATCTTGATAAGAATAATCAAAACCTACAATTAATTTATTTTCGATCCCAGTAGTAAAACCAAAACTATACCTATCAGGAATTTCTACATTGTATTTGGAATCAATACTTGATGTAATTGTATCTACTATTCTTGAATTACTTTTCAGGTAGTCAACAATGGTCATTTCAGACCAGTTGTAGGTTGTATTAAGAACAGAATGCTTTTTTTCTGAATTAAAAGAAGCACTATTCGAATAAGTAACACCAACATTATAAAAATACTTGTCTTGAATTGTATTATAGTACTGAGCTCCAAAATCAAACGTAACTTTTTTGATTGCTACTTCATCTGCAATAACAGTAGAGAAAATACTTATGTCACTAAAAACCATATTGTACTGTTCCAAAGATCCGAATAAGTAATTGAAATTAAACCCTACCGATAAATTATCAAATATTTTAAATGAATTACTTATAAATAGTTGATTAATTCCTCCATTACCGTAGTAGTCGTAATGCATTTGCACGGTATCATTAGGTGCAAAATCTCCAACTTGTTGGATATCATATCCAATTTTTGAATACGGTGTAACACCAATTCCAGCGAACCACCATCTGGTGACAGGAAAGGATATTGCCAAATGGTTAAATGCAAAGTCATTAAATTCAGAACTTTCAGTACTGGATTTCAGATCTTTAAAGATTCCATTTATTCCTATATCTAAAATAAAAGACATCGTGTCCTGAGCACTCATAGCTGCAGGATTCATATAATTTATTTGATTGCTTTTTCTTAAACCAGTAGCAAGACCTCCCATGGCTTTACTATTATTAAACCCATTTCGATCTATTTCTCCTACTCCAAAAATTGTATAAGGTGAGTTTGTAATATTTTGTCCAAATGAATAGATGGTAGTTAATAAGATGGTTGCTATTATTAATAGAGATTTCTTTATCATTTTGTTTTATTATATTCTAAAATTGTGTTTAATCCTGTATGATTTAAATTTAAGTTTACAAAGATGGTATTTTTTAGCTTTTTATCAAAAAAAATAGCATCTCCTCCGGTTAAAAATATTTTTAGGTCATTGTGTTGAGTTTTTAAAGATTCGACATACCCATTCATTTCATGAATAATACCATTTTGTACTCCTGAAATAATGGCTGTTTCTGTGGATTCTGCAATCAACGAGAATTCTTCACTTTTGCTTAGAAGAGGCAATTTATCGGTAAATTGATTCAATGCTTTAAATCTCATTTCTAATCCGGGAGATATTGTACCTCCTAAATATTGATTTTTGGAATTAATAAAATCAAAAGTAATTGCAGTACCCATATCAATGACCAAAACGTTGGTATTGGGGAAAATATTGTTGGCTCCCACAACTGCCGCTATTCTGTCTTTTCCTAATGTGTTTTTTGTTTTATACTTATTTTCGATAGGTAAAATAGTGTTTTCATTTAGTTCTATNAAGTAGGAGCAATTTGAGTTTAAAAATAAAACCATATCATTACTTGTATCCTTAACGGAAGAGATAATTGAACTTTCGATACCTGAATATTTTTTAAATAATGTTTGCAGGAATTCAATTGAGATATCTTTTTCTACAATAGTATCAATAAGTTCGGCCTTATTAAAAACAGCAAACTTACTTCTTGTATTTCCTATATCTATTGTAAGATTCATTTAATTGTTAGGTAGTTAGGATTCGTTGGCAAATTTATTAAAATATTCCATTAACTATGATAATAATAGATTTAATTACCCTATGTCTATAATTTTTTGAAACTTTTCTAAGGCACTTTGAATGTTTACAGTATTATCGAAACTTAAAGTAAGCTTGTTGTTGCTTTCTTTCATTTTTGTTCCTCGCGGATTTTGCTGCACAAAACTTAATACCTTTGAAAATACAGGAGACTTGTAATATGCAGAGTCTTGATTTTGTATAAAATAAGCTACCAGCTTTTTATTTTTTAGTATGATTTTTTCAAAACCTAATTCGATGGCGAGCCATCTTAATCGGACCACGTTCATTAATTCGATGGTTTGAGAAGGAATTGTTCCAAAACGATCTTTTAATTGCTTTTCAAAATCTATTAGTCTTTCTTCTGTTT
>PKTC01000347.1 GCA_002869305.1 Marinilabiliales bacterium | reverse complement strand
TCCAACTGGAACATTAGTAATTGGTGGTCCTCATGGAGATACTGGCTTAACAGGTCGTAAAATTATTGTTGACACTTACGGTGGTAAAGGAGCTCACGGTGGTGGCGCTTTCTCAGGAAAAGACTCTTCGAAAGTAGACCGCTCGGCAGCTTATGCAGCCCGACATATTGCTAAAAATATTGTTGCAGCCGGTGTTGCCGATGAAGCATTGGTGCAGGTAGCTTATGCCATTGGTGTTGCTCAACCGGTTGGTTTATATGTTAACACTTATGGAACTGCAAAGGTAGATATGACAGATGGAGCTATTGCGGCAAAAGTAAACGAGATTTTTGATATGCGCCCGGCAGCAATTGTTAAACGATTTGGATTGAAAAATCCTATTTTCGAAGAAACAGCTGCCTACGGACATATGGGTCGTGATTTTGTAAAAGCAAAAGTTGATATCATCGAAAATGCAAATGGATCAGAGGAAAAAACCATTCAAAAAGAGGTGGATTTCTTTGCATGGGAAAAGCTGGATTATGTAGATCAGATAAAAACGGCTTTTGGCATTTAGCCTTTGGCTGTTAGCTAAGAATAAACTAATTATGGCCATGCTCTTCGGAGTGTGGCTTTTTTTTCAAAGACCAGTTTTCAAACGCCAATTTTCAAAGTCCAGCTTTCTATTATCAAAGTTCAACGCCAGTTTTCAATGAGTAGATGTCAAATGCTAATTTAAAAAGATCAGTCTTTGTAGCATGGTTTTCTTTCTTTAATTTTATATACCTGTTATTAACCTAAAAAAAATTATTATGAAAGAAAAAGGAAATTTAGCCTATGACAAGACTTTTAGCTTTGAACAATTTTTACCTCTGCCTAAAGGGTGAGTTGTTGAAAATGTAATCTTTTAAAACAAAACCAACCATTTAATAATCTGAAGGAAAGCTCGAGAGGGGAATCAATACATATCATGCTTTGAGATTTCGGGTCTTCATTACATTTCGCCCGGAATGACACTACTTAAATTCTTTATTCAACATCTGTATCCCCTTGAGGGGATTATAGGGGTGAATAAATGTTGTATCAAAATTCCTAAGTTAAGGTAATATTGCTATTTTTGCTTAGTACACCGGGAAAGCAGAACACTCATGACCAAAAAATGGTTTGCATTATATACAAAATCAAGAAACGAAAAAAAAGTACATCAAGCACTTGTTGATAAAGGTGTTGAATGCTATCTGCCCTTGGAGAAAAAGCTCAAAATGTGGAGCGACCGCAAAAAATGGGTCGAAGAACCCTTTATTCGATCCTATATTTTTGTTTATGTTGAAGAGGGAAATTTACAACAAGCCTTAAACACTCCGGGGGTGGTAACTGTTATACGTTTTGGAGGTAAGCCGGCTTCTATTCGGGAAGAACACATTAAAATTATTGAATCGCTCTTAGCGAGCGAGGAAGAGTATGAATTGAGTGCCGAAAGCTTTGAGCCAGGAGAAAAAGTGGAGGTCGCAAGAGGAAGCCTGAAAGGTTTATTGGGAGAATTGGTACATCATCTTAATAAATATAAAGTGCTGATTCGCATAGAGTCCATAAACCAGAACATTTTAGTGCGCCTGAATCCTTCGTTTTTAAAGAAGGTTTAAGTATATTTGATTGAGTAAAAACATTGTCATACTGAGCCCGTCGAAGTATGACAAATATAATTATAATCGCTTGTTCAGACACTTTCCAACAAAAGGAACTGTGACTGAGGAAGCGGAGCTGTCTCTAAATCAATGACCAATTCTACAATTAACAATTATCAATAGAAAGTAAACATTAATTGAAATTGTGAATAAAGCCAACCCTGCACTAGATAAATCATTTGACTTTGCTAAGTCTATAGTATTTCTCTATAAGCTGATAGTTAAAGATCATAAAGAATATGTATTATCAAAACAATTGTTAAAAAGTGGCACATCCATCGGAGCTAACATAACAGAAGCAAATGGAGCCATTTCAGAAGCTGACTTTTCGAGTAAGATATCTATAGATTATAAGGAATGTTTAGAAACCAAATATTGGTTAAAGCTTTTAAATGATACAAATTATCTATCGGAAAAAGACTATAATGTTCTATTCGAAAAAGCCGATGAGTTAGCTAAAATCCTCTTCTCAATACTCAAAAAAACCAGAATCAATAAATAATTGGTAAATTGCTAATTGATCATTGTTAATTGATCATTGTCAATTGAACGAACGACAACAAGGAAAACAGATAATTATGAAGCAGAACCACAAAAATATATTTAGACTTATCATTTTAGTACTAGTGCTAAATTCGTGTAACAGTTACGAAAAACTAACCTACCTTCAGGATGTTGAAATAACCGAGAAGGCATCTATTTTTGAGAAGCAAAAACCAGGTTATCAAATACAAGCTGGCGATTTATTATATGTTCAGATCATAACCGAAAACCAGGAAATAAACCAGTTGTTTAATCCTACCATGAGCTCAGCAAGCTCGCAATACATCAGACCCGAAACCATGTTTTATACCGGCTACCTGGTAAACGATTCAGGTTTCATTGAAATGCCACTTTTGGAGAAAATCTATGTTTCAGGCTTAAATATTGATCAGATTAGCGATTCCATTAAGCAAAAAGCCTTTCGGTTTTTAAAAAATCCACAGGTGATTGCCAAGCTGGCTAACTTCAAATTTACTGTGTTGGGCGAGGTAAAAGTTCCAGGAGTAAAACAGGTAACAGCCAACCAGGTAAATATTATGGAAGCCCTGGCTTATGGTGGGGATATTTCATACAATGGAAATCGAAAAAAAATACTCTTATTGCGTCAAACCGCAGAAGGAACACAATCGTACCGGATAAATCTGGCCAAAGGAAACATTGTCGATTCCGATATGTACTATATTATGCCCAATGATATTATCTACGTGGAACCTTTGAAATCGACCCTGTTCAGAGAACAAGCTTCAGATTATGTGTTTGTGGTAAGTGCTCTTTCTTCGACTTTAACCGCGGTGGCTTTGATACTTAATCTGCTTAAATAGCAACAAGGAAAAAGACAAAAGAATAAAGTAAAAAGGCATAAGTAAATGAGCGCAAATAATTTATCAGAAAGGCTATTTAATTTTGCCGTTCGGGTATTAAAATACTTGACGACACTGCCAAATACACCTGAATTTAAAGTTATTAGATATCAATTAGCTAAAAGTGCCACTTCTACAGGTGCAAACTACGAAGAAGCGCAAGCAGGATCATCTAGAGCCGATTTTAGTAATAAAACCAATATTTCATTAAAAGAAATGCGTGAGTCTAATTATTGGCTTAGGATAATAAAAGAAACTGTACCAAAAAAATTATTAAACGAAGAACTAGAATGTTTAGTTGATGAATCAAAACAACTCAAAAATATATTAGGGTCAATTGTTAGTAAAACTAACACAAGGCAAAAGTAACAAGGCAAAAGGCAAAAGTTGACTCTACAGATCAACACTTTTTACTTTTTACTTTAAACTTTTTACTTACCTTTAAAAAAGCAGTCATAACAATCCGTTTAAGAACATAGTTACCATGGAAAACACTCAACAACAATACCCCCCCGCCTACCAGGAAGAAAGCATCGACATTAAAAAGTACCTCTTTAAGTTTTTATTTAACTGGTACTGGTTTGCCATTGCTTTGGCCATTGCATTATCCATTGCCTATCTGGTAAAT
>PKTC01000231.1 GCA_002869305.1 Marinilabiliales bacterium | reverse complement strand
TTATCTTCTTTTATTAATATATCGGAAGAAGATAAGAACAATCCAAATGAAACAGTAAAACCAGAATCAAATTTCTTTAGCAATAATAAAATTACAGATGGTCCTTATATTTTTATTGAAAATAAAAATATCAAAGTAAGTTGGATTAATGGTGACAAGCTAAGGCAAAAAATGATTTATGGTAAAAATTTTAAAGCAATAGAACGAAAGTTTGGATTTGAATTTAAACCGGAATGGATTGATTTACTAAATGAGTATAAACCTGATTATATCCAACGATATGATAATGTAAAAAACTTTATAGCCATTAGTGATATTCATGGACAGTTTGATGTATTGATTTAATTACTCAAATCTCATAAAGTAATTGATGACCATTATAACTGGATTTTTAATGATGGACACTTGATTGTTCTGGGAGATATCTTAGACAGAGGTCCTCAAGTGACTGAAGCATTATGGCTAATATTCAGGCTGGAACAACAAGCACTTAAAAGTGGTGGGAAAGTGCATGTTATGTTGGGAAATCACGAGCTTATGGTGCTTAATAATGATGTTAGATATATTAATGACAAATATATCAAATCAGCACAATTAATGGGTAAAAATTATAGTGACTTATATTCTGAGGACTCCTTTATGGGAAAATGGTTAAGACAAAAACCTATCATGGTAACCGTTAACGATATTTTATTTGTACATGCTGGTGTTTCAACAGATTATATTAATAAAGGAATTACACGAACAAAAACAAATGAAATTTTTGCCAAGGAAATTATCGGTCAAAGTTGGGATAAAATACTGAATGACTCTCTTCTTACTTTTTTTATGAGTAAGAAAGGTCCTGTCTGGTTTAGGGGATATTTTGACAAACCTTTATTGAAGGAATATCAAATAGATCATTTGTTAAGGTATTTTGACGTAAACCATATCATTGTTGGGCATACCTCATTCCCGAATATAGTCAGCTTGTATAACGGTAAAATATATGGAATTGATTCCAGTATTAAACTGGGGAATTACGGGGAACTGTTAATATATGAAGATAATAAATTTTATAGAGGCACCTCATCCGGTTCAAAAATGCATTTTTAAAACTTATTTATTTATAACATGATGAGTATAATTTTCTTTCTTTAAAGTTATTTCTTGAAAGATCTAAGAAAAATCCCTCTAGATACTTCCTTGCCTCAATTTTAGCTCTTTTATCTAGATAATCTGCGTTTTCTATCAGATCATAAATTTTATCTTCACTTTTCTTGTAAAACTCAATCACCCTATCAAACTGTTTATCCGATCTACATTCTCCAATATAGTAACGTTCTCGCACTCCAGTTAAATTCAACTCTTCAGCAGGGTTAGCATAAGCTGCATTAATAAGACCTGAAAAATCAAAATCGTAAGCAACAGGAATTAAATCGGGCCTGGTATGATCCTTATATTTATATAATTTTATATTGTGCCTATTACGAATTGAGAAATCTGTATTTCCTATCATATATTGAAAAAAACACATAATATCAACAAGTGAACTGTCGGTATGTCTAAAACTTAAATTATTTACCTTAATAGGTATAGCATGAATTCTTGAAGCTAACATCCTATCCGGCTCAATCATAAATGCCCAACCTATAGTTTCCTTGTTTTTTCTACCGGTGTCAACATATCTTACCTTTATTAATCTTACCCTAAAACTATTTTCACTAATTACATTATAAGCCTTATAAATAAAATATTCATTTAGAAGGTAATGGCTGTAAATTTTACCAGCTCTACAATGCGAAACAACTTTTATCTTATTTGAATCAAAGCCTTTTTTATCATATAATCCCGAACCTTTAATGTTTATCCAATATGGTGGTAAATGACATTGTCTTTTCCTTGATTCCCCTCTTGTTTTAACTCTAACCTTACCAGAAATCTCTACTGAATCGTTAGTGTAATACTTTAAAGTTGCAGGTAGATATTCTTCTTTATCTTTTTCATTCATCAATTTCTTAACATCAAATTCGAGCACAATTTCAAGTAGCTCATCTTTTAGAAAAAAATCAGAATCGAATAGAACAAAATCTTCCTGCACTTTTTGCGAATACAAACTTGCACAATAAAAAATGTTCCAACTTATAAAAACGAAAAAAAGTAACCCAGCTTTTTTCATAATACAAGTTTGAAATTATCACTATCGTGGCGAATCGTAAAAGATTATGCCTTTTGTAGCTTTAAAAAATATGAGTAACTCAACGCTATCGCGAATTAAATCTGCGGGTCCAATATCAACTCTTTCTATCTCAACACCCAACCGCTTAGTTAAATCTTGTTTTAATTCTTCATATTTGTCGGGATGAATGAGATCAATTCGATCATAAACAATTTTCTTTCTTTTAACACCCATTCCAGTGATGTAAAACTCAACGATGAAAGCGATGAAAATTGTTAAGGTGTCGATTACAACAAGTTCCATAAAACTTATGTTCTCATTAACAACTGCATTTTTAACCGACATTCCAATAACCAAAAACAAATAGGTCATTTCCCTTGGAGGAATCTGATTTGTGCGATACCTTAGGATACCGAATACTGCAAATAATCCTAATGCAAATCCAAGTCTTAGACTTACAGAACCCAGTAGCAAACAAATTTGAAATACTACGGTGCTAACAATCATAAACGTAAAAAAATACTCCCTAAAGCCTCCCTTTCTAAAATATAAAAAATACGATGGAATAAATATCCAAAATAAATTATAACAAAAGCGAGTTACTAACTCCCCAAATTCTTGAGGGTGAAAAAAGTCTAAACCAAACACCTGGACTGACTCTAAAAAACTACTTATAACATTTAGTACCATAGCATATTTTATTAACAGTTACTATTCTTCTTTTAAATCGATTATGTTTTATTGTGGGATCTAAAAGTATATTTCCCATAATATATTTACTAAAACCTCTCGGCTTAATTCCTTCATCATAAAGTATGGCAGAAAAAGGGCTTCTACTAATTGATTTTTCTCTTTTTACTTCTATAATTGATAAATCAGGCAAGAAAACCTCATTTGAACCATTTCGAAATCTTAGGTTCGTATCAATGGTAACTCGTTCAAGATGATTTCTACCAGCCAATGTGATTCTGTCAAATACTGTCCAGATTGCTTCATTAAACTTTGATTCTGGTAATTTGACACAATCTTTCATAAATCTATAATGCTCATCATCTAAGCATGTGGCAAATGCAAATTCAGATCTTTTTTTGTTTGTTCTGATATAATTTCTTTTCTTTTTTACCTCTAAAAATACATCGCCTGTATCGATATATTTTCTAAATCTTACTTTGTATCGTATTCTTTTCCCCTGATGATGATCAAAATATGTTTTAAGCTCCGGAGTATCAAAATACAATGTTTCGTATGATGAATTTCTTGAACTTCCTATTTCTTGAATTTTAAAGTCTTTGTGCGCTTTTTCTAATACTTGACCTATATTTTCACTATGGCACAAATACTTTGTATCGATTCTATTTAAAAGCTTATAAGCTTTTAATTCATCTAAACCAATAGAGTCTAAATGTCGAATTATTTCGTTTAATTTATTATTCATAAATCAAAAAAACCTTTTAATAAAGATCATTAATTAAGAAACTACCCTTAGTTTGTTAGTATATTAACAAGTTTGCTTGTTAAAATACATATAAAATTAACATTAAACA
>PKTC01000084.1 GCA_002869305.1 Marinilabiliales bacterium | reverse complement strand
TATATAATACTCCATTTTCATCGTCGGCAACCATTCCTTCTGGCCTGCTACTAACCTTAAATTGTCTTACTATTTTAGTTCTAAACTGATCATCTGAATAACTAACTTCCCATTGCTCTACATCGCCTGCTTCACCATTTAAAAATACATAATAATTGCCTGTAGCTTTACTTTTATACATGCAAATGCCATATACCATGGGTATTTTTGATTGTATATTTAAAATGGTATCCGA
This sequence comes from Marinilabiliales bacterium, assembly GCA_002869305.1. Classification (GTDB taxonomy): domain Bacteria; phylum Bacteroidota; class Bacteroidia; order Bacteroidales; family UBA12077; genus UBA12077. The sequence continues at coordinate 3,470 of PKTC01000084.1, read as the reverse complement.
GAGTTGATTCTTAACCTTATCGATATAAAAAAGAGAAATTGAATTTAAGGTACAATTGCTTGCAGCTACTATCACGACTTCATTACCATTGTATTTGAAATTATCTCTTAAATCAATGTTATTAATACAACCGGCTTTAATGTACTGAAGTTCATCCCCTTTAATATCATATACATGCACTCCACCTTTTTTATTTGTTCCAAGAACTAAACTCTTTTCAGGATTATCCAAATTAACCCAAATAGCAGGATCATCGGCAGCATCGACTTTGTAATCGCTTAAAACTTGATCTGTTTCTAAGTCGGCAGTGATATGTTTTGTAAAAATCTTGCTTTTTTGAATTGTTCCACCTAAATACAAAGAAAACCCACTTGAATCAAGCGAAGACCAGTACTTTTCGAGACTTGATACATATTCTTTTTTGTTTTGACTACACCCAAACAAGATCATTATTAATAACACGCAGGAAATCAAAATACTCTTCATAAATTAATTCATTTTCAAAATTAAGGATCGTAAATTTATAAAAAATATATTAATTATTAACAAAAAAGCTGTCTTCCAGACAGCTTCATTTAGATTTTCATTTCGCTTTATTCTGTAGTTGTTCCGCCAGAATTATTTTTACTTCTTTCGATTGATTGAAGTGCTAAATAATTATCACCAAACTTCGCCAAATTTTCAAGCTCATCGTCATACTGATTAAAATGACGCTCTTCATCGTCAACTAATGATTCAAAAAGTTTTTTAGAAGCAGAATCATTGTTCTTTGAACATTCATTCGCCCACATATTATAATCGTTAGCACTACTTTCTTCCATTTTTGTTGCTAAATCAAGCATTTCTTTTACATTATGTATCTTCTTTACCTCATCTGCTGCAACCAGTTCAACTTCGCCTTTTAAAAATAATACTCTATCCGCCAACAGCTCTATATGCATCATTTCTTCAATTGCTGTTTTTTTAAACAAAGCAGAAATTAGATCATAACCTTGATCATCACAATGAAAATGGAAATACATATACTGATGAACAGCAGTTAATTCATCTGCAATAGCCTTGTTTAATAATTCAATACTTTTCTCTTTCATAGTAGGTCGCTTTTATTGTGATTACTAATTTAAATTTAAGAATGATAAAAATACAAAGATGTTTAGAAAATAATAAATAATATATGAATTATTTATGAATACTGCAATGAAGAGTTTCCAATCCATTTTTCCGAATATACTAATTTACAATAGTAAGTATTGATTTATTTGTGAATGATATATGGTACTATTTGTACATTGAGTTTCTTAATTCAAGGATTTTTTCATCTGTAACATAATCATCATATTCCATCAATTTATCAATAATTCCATTTGGTGTAAGTTCAATAATTCTGTTTGCAACGGTTTGAATAAACTCATGATCATGCGAAGCCATTAATAGATTTCCCTTAAAATTGGTTAATGTATTATTAAATGCTTGAATGGATTCTAAATCCAAATGATTTGTTGGAGTATCAAGTGTTAACACATTGGCGTTTGTTAACATCATTCGTGCAATCATGCAACGTTGCTTTTCACCTCCAGATAACACTCTGGTATTTTTATAAATTTCTTCACCAGAAAATAGCATTTTACCTAAATATCCTCGTATAAACATTTCACTGGTATCTTCAGAGAATTGTCCAAGCCAATCAACCAGTTTCATTTTATTCTCGAAAAAGGCAGAATTATCAAGTGGTAAATATGCATTTGTTATGGTCTGCCCCCACTCATATGTTCCTTTATCAGCTTTTAATTGACCATTAATAATCTCAAAAAGCGCTGTCATTGCTCTTTGATCTCTCGACAAAAATATGATCTTTTCTCCTTTCTGCACAGTAAAATCCAAATCTTTGAACAGTACATGCCCTTCAATGCTTGAAGCTAAGCTCCTTACTTCTAGAATTTTGTTGCCTGGTTCGCGATTTGGTGTAAATATAATACCTGGATATTTTCTTGTAGAGGGTTCAATTTCTTCTATATTCAGTTTCTCAATCATTTTTTTACGACTTGTTGTCTGTTTTGACTTCGCCACGTTGGCACTAAATCTTTGAATAAATTTAAGTAATTCTTTTTTCTTTTCTTCTGCCTTTTTATTCTGAGCTTGTTGCTGTCGCAAAGCCAACTGGCTTGACTCATACCAAAAACTATAGTTTCCTGCAAATTGCTTTACTTTTCCAAAATCTATATCAACAGTATGCGTGCAAACAGAATCTAAAAAGTGTCTGTCGTGAGAAACAATAAGTACTGTATTTTCAAAATTCGAAAGATACTTTTCGAGCCACATCACTGTCTCTAGATCCAGATCATTGGTAGGCTCATCAAGAAGTAAATTGTCTGGTTTACCAAATAAAGCTTGTGCAAGCAATACACGAACTTTTTCTTTTCCACTTAACTCTTTCATCAATCTATAGTGCAGATCTTCTTTAATACCTAAACCACTTAAAAGAGTTGCTGCATCATTTTCAGCGTTCCACCCGTCCATTTCAGCAAATTTATTTTCTAGCTCGGCTGCTTCAATACCGTCCTCGTCAGAAAAATCAGGCTTGGCATAAATTTTATCTTTCTGCTGCATGATATTCCAAAGCAATTCATGTCCTTTTAAAACAGTATTTAATACTGTAAACTCATCAAACTCAAAGTGATCTTGTTTTAATACAGACAATCTTTCCCCTGGACCTAAACTAATCGATCCACGTGTTGCATCGAGATCCTTTGAAATCAATCTCAAAAAAGTCGATTTTCCTGCTCCATTTGCGCCAATAATACCATAACAATTGCCTGGCGTAAATTTTAAATTTACATCCTGAAAAAGAAATCTTTTTCCGAATTGTATAGCTAAATTCGATACTGTTATCATTTAATAATTAAATTTTAATACTCATTAATTATATTACTCAAAAAGATGGCAAATGTACATATTTAAAAGTTATATAAACTATATTTTTTTACTCTTTTATATCCTTTTCGAATTGTCTAAACCATTCATAAATATTGACTTTGGTCGCATATTATTGTAACTTGTATGCTTATCAATAAGAATCAGAAGTGAAAAAATTGTTAAATCAGATTGGATTATTAATGCTAGCTCTTATGGCATTAATACTTATTGGATGCAGTGATGAAGATGATCCTTTACCTGAAAATCCAAGTGACATGCCCTACTCTATCGTTATAGATCCAACTAATTTTTTATCTCAAAACATAAATGGAAATTTATATTTCCCAATTAATCAAGGGACAACGTATATCTTCGTTGGTGAAAATGAAGATGGAGAAGTTGTTAGAGTTGAAGAAGAACACACTTTAGAAACAAAATTAATTTTAGGAGTTACTTGCGTTGTTATTCATGCTAGGGAATACGAAAACGGCGAATTAGTTGAAGATACTTATGATTGGTATGCTCAAGACATTGAAGGTAATATTTGGTATTTTGGT
>PKTC01000091.1 GCA_002869305.1 Marinilabiliales bacterium | reverse complement strand
AAGGACTTTAGCCCTTTCCATAATGGCTTTGTTCAAGCTTATAGAGAAAAATTTCTTTCTAAATTTAATTCTCCTGTTGTCACATTGAATAAGTTTGTAATTTTTACGCCTTTTTTCCCTATAATATACCCATCCACTTACATCTAAATCGTTCGAAAAACAAGAAAAACCCGAATTGGAATTGTGAACGGTAATGGGAATATCATTATCAATACAATATTTGTAAATACTCTTATTGTTTTCGTCTCCAACCAATATGGGGTCGGTCGGTGAAAAACCTATGGGGGCATAAAGTTTTATGCCATAAAACTGGCGTTCGTTGGCAGGTATATTATCAAAATAGCTTGCAACATAATCGTATAAATAATTATCTTTTGGGTTTACCAGGTTTCTTTGCATTCTTGGATCTATGGCCAGAAATGGTTTTATGCGTTTGTTTGCCAGGGCCAGTTTGCCATGATCGTCTATTTGCTTTTGGTAATCTTTGTTACTAATTAACCATTCATTATTTTTGGCTTTTCTATCAAGGTATTCATCAAATAAATCAATCTCCTTGATAATCTTTTTCATAATCTCACGATTTGGCTTTTTAAAGGTCCTGTTTTTAAAAAAACGGATTATCCGTTTAATATTTCTCAACATCCTTTCCATTTGCTTTATATAGCGCTCATTTTCAGTGGTGTTTCCATAATTATCATCGGCATAAACGAGGTTAATGGGCAATGGAATAATTTTAAATTTGGGATTATTTCCATCATAGGCCGCATCTAACTTATCAAAAAGGCTTTTGTACGAATCCAAGGTAACCGTATCCATTCCATCTTTTATTTTATTCAATAATTTCTTTACAATCAAGCTATTGTTATTTATATTGTCATCATCGCTCAGTTCTTTAATTGCCACAGCCACTTCGGCCAGTTGGCGCATTAAAAAGTCTTTATTGAAAATATGACAATGTATGTCGTAATATTGTGGCATAATTTTATGGTTTAAGATTTATAATTTATTCCAGGATTCTTTATTGATCATAGCATTAATAACATTTTTATACTTAATCAGTGAGCGCATTTCTGCCATTCTGCTGTCAAAATAGGCATTATCTATTCCGGTATAGTTACAGCTTGAAAATTCCGTTTGCTTTTTAAAAACCTCCAGTTTATTGTAATCGTCTGTTATCAAATGGAATACATATTCAATTATCCCCATATCCTTATACTTCTTCAATTCTTTGACTAAATCATGGTTTTTATCTTCTGCTTTTTCTTCAATATCATCCTCGTCCAATTTAAGGATAGAAACCGGTCCATAATTAGTATTAATATGATAAACAGGGCGTTGTGGAGGTGGTGGATTATTTGTTTTATCTACAAGTTTGGGTATGCTTTTAGCAAATGTGATCAATTTAAGTCTGTCTGCTGCGCTAAGATTAGTTCTTGACATTAATTCAACATACTTAACATAATTTTTATGCCTGCTAAATGGTCTGCCATGAGGTGTGCGTACAGCAAGATCATGATCTTTAGCCACTTCGAAATAGGCATCTAAATAATCATCAAAAAAGAATAAAGCATTGTGATGGCAACTAAGATGTGTTAACTTATCTTTTAATCCATCCTTCTCAAATTGATCTATTTGTGCATGGAGCTCATCTTTTAGCCTTTTTACCTGCTCTTTTCGGTTGTTTTTGCCTATTGGCCTTCGAAGGTCTGTGTACTCCCTAAAATAGCCGTTTTTGTTACGAAATATCAAATTATTGCGAACGAAAAGACTCTTTAAGCCTGTAATGGGCTTCCCCGATGTAATGGTTAAGTGGCATCCTAATTCAAAAGTCTTATCCTGACAGGTATGCAACAGATTATCGATGGATTCTTTAAAATTATTGTGATTTACAAATACTTCGACCGAATTTATGCAATCTGCGTTTACTGCTTCAATTATACCATCGTTTATGGCAGGAATTGGGCCATAATCATCAGCAGAAAAAATTACATCATATTTCATTGTTATTTGATTAAGTTTCGATTGCTGAAACCCTTTCGATCCAAATAACTTAAAGTGCAGATTTACAAGTTACAAAAAAGAATTAAATAAAAAAATTCGTTTGTAAAGCTTTATTGTGTGTCTTATTATAAGCCTAAATTCTTAGTTAATTGTTCTATTTGAGAATTGAGTTTAATTTTTTACACAACGAACTGGGATAGCATCATCAGGATGTATTCCCCCTCTTTCAATGGAGGAACTATTGTTGTTTAATTCTCTTATATACATTTCCCACTGACTTTCAGCTGTTGAAGTTGCAAAAAAGCAAACCGTACCTAATCCACCGAATATACCTGTAAAATCATACCATCCGCTTGGCAAAGCAGTAAATCCAATCTCGTCTGTTGCTCCCGTGTTAGGCTCTTCCCAATGTAAAAAACCAGACTGCTTAAGTTTTCCGCCAGCAGAATTTACTCCACCAAGGTTATTAATTAATTCCAGCCACTCACTATCGCTCGGAATATGCCAACCTTCCGGGGCAACTCCCTGCACATTGCCTGGATTTGCATTTGTACCAGCTTCATTTCTCATAAAAGCAGACCAAGTATATAATCTACCATAAACATCTTGATTGGTGTTATCATTATTATATACAAGACTCTGTACAGGTGTACCATCAGCGTAATGAGTAACTTTTAGGTTTTCAGCCATCCATATTTGATTTCCAATACGAATTGTTTTATAACTATTTCCATCATAATCAGTTACAGGTAAAGATTCTTCAATTATTAGTAACTCCTGTTCGTTATTATCATCGTTCTTAGAACACGCTACAAATTGCATTAGTGTCGAAATAATAAGTAAGCATTTCGCTGTTCTAATCATTAAATTGTTTCTAATCAGTTGCATAATTAAATCTTTTTTTAGTTGTGGGCAAAATTTTAAATTGGATCTTAGGCTCAATATCCTTATCTTCTATAATTCTCTATTATTGAGGCATCAACCCAATATGGCAGTAATCCATCCCATGTGCTTTTTAGAAACATGATAAAGCGACCATCAGGCGAAACATTGGCATACAATTCATGATATTCCCCGTTTAATTCTTCCATATTAACTGCTTCTCCCCAGCTTCCATCTTCTTGCTTAAAACTTATAAATAGGTCATGATAAGTAGGATTAGCTCTATCAAAAATCAAATAGCTTTCGTCCGGAGCAATAAAGGGTGAGCTTTCAACTACATTGGTATTAATATTTACTCCTAACACCTCTGCAGTTTTGTACTCACCATTGTCATACGTTGAAACATATACATCTCCATTTGTACCAAAATATAGATTTTGGTTATCTGAAATTGAAGCTTGCCAGTGCGCACCATGTTGGTTTACCTCGCTTCCTAAAATTTGTGGAGATATCCATTCTCCATTACTTTTTTCTACAATGCAAACATTTCCCTCTGCCGAAAAATGTCCTGATATAAAAACCAATTTATTTCCATCCGAAGATATAAATGGCGAGTCGCTACCTTCTGTAAAACCAAACGGTACACTTAAGGGTTCTGTCCAAATTCCATCTACTAATTTCATGTATTGAATATTCCTATGTTCAGTACTCATCCATGTCCAATATACTTCAGTACCTTCAGGTGAGAATATTGGCGGAGCATGTAATTCTTGAGTAAATACATCTGGCGCAAATCGAGTAACTGTTGTGGTTGGCAGGGTTT
>PKTC01000089.1 GCA_002869305.1 Marinilabiliales bacterium | reverse complement strand
CGGCCACTCACAGCAAAACCACCCACTTTCCCTTTGGCTGTTTCATTAACGATAACTTCAGCTCCATCCGGAAATACAGCAAATACAACATTCCCATCATGATCTTTGACTACAAATAAAGTATCAGTTGTGGTTGAATAAACTCCATTTGATCCTAGTAAGTCTGCAGTATTTGCTGTATAAGCCATTCCTGCAACTCTCGATGAATCTGCAAAATTTGCAATTTCAGCATTATTAGAAGAAATTGCAACATCTGCAGTTGTTGCAGTGTGAGCCATTGCTGCAAGGATCGAAGAATCCGAAATCTCAGCATACAAAGAATATGGAACCGAAAGCAACTGAACGGTCCCCATATCAATATATCCATTTCCTTCATCTACTTCTACACCCAAAAATTTATGATTTTCTCCCCAAGTGATTTCATTAAAATTCCCGGTTTCAACCGTACCGTTTCCAACTACTATATTAACTATTCCAAAAGCATTGGTTGAAACTGAATGAACTTCTTCATAAAGAACGGATCCAGTGGGTAGATTATCGAAAATAGAAATTCTAACCGAGATACTTTGGTTAATCAATAAATCTCCAGCATCATTGCGAATAACCGCCTGATAGTTAAAATTACCAGGAACTTGAGCTAATAACTCTATGGAAATTAGCACAAATAATAAACTTAAGTATTTAAATCTTTTCATAATCTATGTAATTTTAGTTTTATAATCTATTTTATTAAAAATTCTATTTGGCTATAAGTTCTTCTAATTTATTAAGTCTTTCTTCTAGTGCAGTATTTTTAACTTCTAATTCCTTTATTTTATTTTCCTGACTAGTTATGATCTCCTGATGTTTCTGAACTTCATTTAATAGTAAAACGGAGAGCATTGAATACTTCACAGCATCTGGGATTAATTCCTCTGAATCACTACCTGAAACCACATCCTTCTTAATTGCAAATTCGGCTAATTCAGGTATTACTGCAGCGACCTCTTCAGCGATTAATCCAAAGTATCTATTGTTATCTTCTTTACTTGTAAATGAAACAGGATTTAGTTTATAAATCTCAGAAGTATTTATTTCAATAGAACTAATATCCTTTTTATATCTTTTTGATGATACCAATCTTTCTATTAATCCTGATGAACTTATTCTTAGTTCTGATCCTGAAGATGCCGTTCCATTATAGGCTCCCATGCAATAAAATGCAGTTGCATTGTTATTGCCTATTCTAATTTGGTTGCTACCTGTAACAATCACACTATCACCAATAGCAATAGAATTACTATAAGATGAATTGGTAGTAGTATAATGCGCTGCATTACCAACAAATACGTTTCTGCTTCCAGTTGTCCTGTATCCACTTCTGTATCCTATGCAAACATTTCTATCTGAACTACCAGAAGAAAATGCACTTTCACAACCCAGAAATGTATTTTGCGAACCGGTGTTTGCAAATCCACTTATATTACCAACAAAAGTATTACTACTACCCAAAGCATTACTACCTGCACTGGTACCAATATACGTATTATAATACCCCGTTAGATTATCGTTCCCAGAATTATTACCAACAAACAAATTGTTAAAAACTCCACTACCGGAGTTCTCACCTGCTTTGTTTCCAATAAAGATGTTATTTGTTCCATAGTCAAAGTTATAACCTGCCTGGTCTCCAATAAAAATGTTCGATAAACCACCGGTTGAACTATAACCTGCTTCATTTCCTATAAAGATATTCCAGCCACCTCCAACATTGCCATTTCCCGCTTTGTATCCAAGAAAAATATTTTTAAAACCATTTACAGTATGTTGCCCAGCTTTGTATCCAAAGAATGTATTGTATTTACCCATACCTGGATTTAATGGATCTTGTTCAACTAATTCACCACTTTCATGTCCAATAAAATAATTCAGAGGTGAAAGCTGCAAATAGCTCGTTGAATTACCTCCTGCAATATCTCTCACGCCAAAACCACTCACAGTATCTTGAGTAAATATTCTGGTGCTATATGTTGTTGTTACAAACATGTGTTGTGTTGTACCCTTACTTGGACTTCTTCCACTAACAGCAAAACCTCCTACTTTCCCTTTTATTGCAGGCTCTGTAACATAAACTCTTGTACTATCTCTTGTTACTTGCAAATAATCATTGGTTACACCTTTTGATGGACTGCGACCACTTACAGCAAAGCCACCAACTTTGCCTTTTGCGTTAGGATCATCGTTGACATAAATTCGTGTGCTATCAGCTGTTATAAATAGTAAATCGGTATTTGTATTTTTTGACGGACTACGACCACTTACCGCAAATCCTCCTACTTTACCCTTAGTAGTGACTGTATCGTTTACGTAGATGCGTGTACTGTCCTGTGTGATCTTTAGAATGTCTACATCTATAGCCTTTGAAGGGCTGCGTCCACTTACTGCAAAGCCACCGACTTTGCCTTTTGCGGTTTAATTTACAATAACCTGAGCACCATCAGGAAATACTGCGAAGACCACATTCCCATCGTGATCCTTTACAACAAATAAGGTATCGGTAGAAGTTGAGTAAACAGAACTTGAACCTAAAACGTTGGCCGTGTGTGCTTCATCTGCATATTCTGCAGTATAAGCCATATTTGAAACACCTGATGAATCTGAAACATTAGAGTAAAAAGAAAAAGGTACTGAAACCAGTTGAACTATTCCGAGCTCATTAAAACCACTTCCGGTATTAACTTCAACTTTTAAATATTTTTTATTTGCAGACCAATTTATATCAGAAAAAGAACCGCTTTCGGCAGTACCGTTCCCAACTTGTAGATTAACTATTCCATAATTATTTGTAGTTTCGTCGTGCGTTTCAACATATAAATCGAGTCCACCGGTTGAATTATCTATAATTGAAATTCTAATATCAATGGCTTCATTACTTAAAATATCGCCTGCATTATCCCTAATTACAGCCTGATAATTCAGATAATTAGGAACTTGAGCAAATGATATTGTGACTACAATACATAAACTAATAAATGTTATTATTTTTTTCATGACGAGTAGGTATTAGAGTTTTTTTAAATTTGGAATTTTCAAGTTAAGGAAAAAGCGAATAGTATTCAACATTAATACATTAATTCTTATTTAAAATCTTTCTTAATAAAGACATTTTCCTTTAATATCAACAAATAGCACATTCCCATTATCCGTTACCTGTTTGTAAAATGATCTATATGTAACAGTTTTTAATTCCTGATTCAAAAATTATTTATAACTTGCTGTTAACAAACAAACTAAATTATCTAACTGTTAACCCAAATCTATTATGTTATGAAGAAACAACAAAAGTTGAGAATATCATGGTATTCTCCTAATAAGAATTTTAAACTAATTCTTCTCTTTCTTTTTATTTTTTTTAGTTCTAATGCAATATCGCAAATTAGTAGAGACCCCTTAAAATATCCAGGATGTGAAGTGCCTCCAATTTGCGGAACTAATCCTATGGATCCAACTTGCATAATTATCTTGCCACCTTCATTACCCGGTGTAGATTATCATTTTCAAATACCGTTAGATGATGAAGCAGAACGACCAAATTGTTTATTTACAATAGTCCAAACAACAGCATGTGAAAGTTGCTCTATGATTCCTAATTCTACCAGTGGAGATCTTGATATGCCTGCTGCAACCAGGTGTAACCCCATTGGTGCAGATAATTACTTAGAGATTG
>PKTC01000148.1 GCA_002869305.1 Marinilabiliales bacterium | reverse complement strand
TCATATTTAAAACATCTGAATACTCTTTTGCATGAATTGATTGTTCAAGCTCTTTCTTGTACTGCGAAAGTTCATCAAAAAGATTATTCATAAAGGATTACGATTCAAATGCAATACAAATTATGAAAAAAAGGAAGGAATGTCAATTAATTTTGACTAAGTAACATTCTAAGAATAAACAAAATAAAAAAAAGAACCTTATCAAAAGTTGATAAGGTTTACAAAGTTTTTCGCTCTAATTAGTTAGACTTAAAAATTTACTGAAATCCGGTTCTCCATGAAAATTATAAAGCATTAAGATACTTTCATCATCACTCTCTACTAACATTAGCATTTCTGATCTTCTTTTTGATTTTTGATTCATGATCATTCGAACCTTATCAGCACCATCATTTACTGTCATTACTTCAACAAAATTTCCATTCTTGATACCTTCTTCAAGCATCGTAAAATCAGTCTTATGAAAATGTTTCTCACTGATGACGATTTTCATGTAATCAATCATTTCTAGTACTGCTCGATCTTCCACTTCCATGTCGCCAAATGCTAAACCAACTTTAATGAGAAAAGATGGAATAACTAAAGTAAATTCGCTGTTTTTATTCTGATAATCACGAACAACATCTTTTAAAGAATCCTGTGCAATTAATGCCGGTGTTGTAAATATTAATATGATTATAACTGTAATTATTCTTTTCATGATTTTTGTCTTTAATTAATAAGCTTTTTATAAAGACGATTAAAGAATTAATTCGTTACAGCATTTAAGTTTTTTTAATGCAATGAAATAATTATCTAAAAAAGAAAGTTGTTCAAACTTCGATAAACTCAGTATGACAACTTCCTTCATATTACCTATCACACTGAGCTTGTCGAAGTGTAGACGAAAATAAGTTGACTATATGTATTCGTAAATACACTAAAAATAATTTTCAGGGTTTACATTCTCGCCATCTTTCATCACTTCATAATGTAAATGTGGTCCGGTTGAAATTCCAGAACTTCCAACATAACCAATTACATCCCCCTGTTTTACCTCGCTACCTTCTTTTATATTATATTCCGAAAGCTGAGAATATAAAGTGGAATATCCATTTTCATGATCAATAATAATGTACATCCCATATCCCTTACCTTCCTCGTAATCCAGTTTTACCTTACGAATTAGACCATCGGCAGTTGCATAAACCGGTGTTCCTTTTGGGGCTTTAATATCAACTGCTTTATGCATCATTTTTTCTTTTTTTATTGGGTGCATTCGCATTCCAAAACCTGAAGAAATTTCAACACCTTCTATCTTCTCAACAGGAAAAATAGATGGTGTTTTTGTTGATTTACTTAAAGATTGTAAATCAAGAATGTTTTTATACTCAACACTTTCTCTGGCTGTATTGATAGTAAAAGCCGACAATAAAAACACTAACAGTGGTACAATCAATACAATCTTTAATGTTGCTATTTTACTTGAATTTATTCTTGTCATCATTTTAATTCTATTTTTAGTTAATGAATAATTAAACTGGCTGGCAAGATGAATGCTGAAACTCTTTTCGATCTGGTCAAGAATCAATTTCTGATAAGCAATCTTATCTCTGTTTTTTAATAAAACTCCTCGATCTGCCAAATATTCGTGAACTTCTTTAAGCGCTAATCTGTACCGATAAATTAAAGGATTAAACCACTGAAGAACAAGTAATAATTCAAGAAGGATAATATCGAAGGAATGTTTTTGCCGTGCATGAATAATTTCATGCAATAACAACTCATTAGATCCTATCAATCCATAATCATCTTTATTTAAAAAGATATAATTAAAAAATGAATACGGTGCACTATCCTTACTTATTAATACCAATTTATAATTTTTATATCTAATTATATCATACGCCTTTACGATTTTAAATATTTTAATTAACTGTAATATAAATTTTGCTAAAAATAAAGATGCAATAAGTGTATACAGAATCAATAAAGAATTTAAAACAGAAAACTGTTGCAAGCTTGTCTCTTCGAATGAGCTTATCGAATTACCAATTATTAAATAATCCTTAAATTCAAATTGATTTTGAGAATTAACCACAAAACTCGCTGCTGAAAAATCAAGCATGGGTAATACGAAAGAAAAGATTAAACCAAATAACAAATAATATCGGTTAAATCGAAACCAGGTATCACGTTTTAAAAACAACTCATAAAATATATAAAAAACGGATATCGAAATAGTTGATTCTATGATATAATTAATAAATGAATTCATTATTAAGATTTTTTCTTTTTCTCTATTTGTTCTTCCAGTTGCTTTTTTAACAGTTCTAACTCAGACAAACTTAAATCATTTTCACTAGTAAAAAACGATACCAGCTTACTTGCTGAATTATTAAAAAAGCTTTTTGTTATCCCTTTAAAAAATGATCTAGTATAATCTTTTTTACTTATTGCTGGATAATATTCATTTGATTTTCCGTAAGTCTTAAACCCTATAAAACCCTTATTTACTAATACTCTAACAACCGTTGAGATTGTAGTATAAGCAGGCTTCGGATCTGGAAATTGATCAACAACATCTTTTAGAAATCCTTTTTCAATCTCCCAGAGATATTGCATTACTTGTTCTTCAGCTTTGGTTAATTCTTTCATAACACAAACATATAACTATATTTTTAATTATACAACTATTTTTATAGTTATAAATGAAGTTTATTTAAAATTGTATTTCTAATATATCCTTACTTGTCTTTTTACATCATCTAATATCATAACTTCTCTAAGAAATTCTAGGTTATTTAATTCAAAGAGTTTTAAGAAAGGATATTTATTGGTTAGTTTTTTTTGCTCATTTGAATTAAATCCCATGCAAGAACCATATATGCTACCATTTCGAGCAGCCTTAGATTTTTCCAGCACTAACCTTTGCATATTTAGTTCATGATAACCGAAACCTAATATTAAAATTCTATCTGCATTACTTATTAGTACATGTGTATCCTTTAAATTTTGATTTTCTTCAGTGTTATCATATACAATATCTAAACTATCACTTGTTAATTCATTAAATATTCTTTCATCAAATTCTCCAAACCTAATATTTGGCGGTTTATTCTGAACAGAAGGTAAGTTGGCAATTTTCCCATACACATGAACTATTGGAATAGAGTTAAACAAATCCTTTTCATCTTTCTTATCTAATTGAAAACTATTTCTAATTACACTTTCAAAATAATGTTCAATAACTCTATCATAATTGAAAGTTACAAATGCCAAATTAGAGTCTAAAATACTTTGTTCTGAATCATTTATTTGATTCCATATATATTCTAACCAATGATCCTTACGAGAATCAATAATTTGATGCTTCGCATATTTCTCAAAAAGTAAAATATTTAATATAATTGATAACTTACCTATCTCCAAATAATTTAGATTATGCTTTAGAAATGCATCTATAGATGTTTGGCCACTCTCAGAAAATCTTCTAGCAAAATCGTCCATTAATTTATAATCATATCTGTTAAGAATAAATCTGACAATTTCTTCATTCGGATATTCAATATGTTCAAGATATGAATCGCTTTGCCATACTTTTGATGATAGATTCTTTAATTCTATAAATCCTCCATCCATCAAAGAACCTAAGATTGATCTTTTAAGCATCTTACCTGTGGGCATCCCATAGGGAACACAAGATCCTGCACCTGTAATAATAACAGTTTTTTT
>PKTC01000119.1 GCA_002869305.1 Marinilabiliales bacterium | reverse complement strand
GTGGCTCCTTGCCATTATTACAGAAGTCTGGAATTAAGGAAGGAAAAGGATACGGAGGATTCCCGGTTAGTGGTAAATTTATGAAGTGTACTAATCCAGAGGTAATAAAAGACCATAAGGCAAAAGTTTATGGAAAAGCTGCTGAAGGATCACCACCCATGTCGATGCCACACTTAGATGAGCGTAGAATTGATGGAGAAGGATCCTTATTGTTTGGTCCATACGCAGGGATGTCGATGAAGTTTTTAAAAACAGGTTCTGGATTGGATTTAACCAAATCTCTACGATTTAATAACATACGACCCATGTTGGCAGTGGCAAAAAACGAGTTTGGCTTGATTAAATATTTGATTGGTCAGGTAATGCAATCTAAAACAGATCGATTTAAATTTCTTAAATTGTACTTCCCGGATGCGAAGGAAGAGGATTGGGACTTGTACACTGCTGGTCAGCGAGTGCAGATTATGAAAAAGGATCCCCAAAAGGGAGGTATTCTAAAATTAGGTACTGAAATAATCAACAGCGCAGACGGCACATTGTCGGCATTGTTGGGTGCTTCGCCAGGAGCTTCGACAGCAGTAACCACGATGTTTGAGGTTTTAGAGAATTGCTTTGCTGATGAAATGGCATCAGGCAAGTGGAAAGAAAAATTGGCTGAAATGATTCCTAGTTACGGTAGATCATTGATTGAAGATGCAGAACTTTGCAGAAAAACACGAAAAGCAACGGCTAAAGTCCTAGAACTAGAAGAATAAGTTATTCCAAGTTATATGGTAAAAGCACATCCAAAAGGGTGTGCTTTTATATTTTATTCTGATAAAAAGACAAATTTCAAACCATCGTATAAGCTATGATAAGGCACATGTCCTTCGTCTTCATAGGTGACATATTTGTGCCTTACACGGCTTCCTAATTTACTTTTTATTTCACCTGAGAAAACAGCAATTTCTTTTTCAAAAGATCCATCTGCATCAAGAGGGTCCTGGAGCCCATTTGTAATAAAAATTTCCTGACCATTGAATTGATCCAATTGCTGAAAAGATTTTAGGTATAAGTTTTTGAAATAATCTTCACAACCTGGAAAGGCTCCGCTGCAAACTATATAAGAACTGAAGAGTTTGGGCTTGGTTAGGAAAGCATACATAGTAAAAACCCCACTTAGAGATTGACCGCATAGTATTTTTCCGTTGGTTTTGTGTTTACTTTAAACATGAGGAATAAGCTCCTTTTCAATAAAGTCTAAAAATACTTTTGCTCCTGCCGTTTCAGTTTCAGGATAATACATGGTGTTGGTTGGCCACATATCTCTTGGCCTATTTACATTCTCTATGGCAACAATGATCATTTCAGGGATTAGTTCGTCGCCATATATTAGGCGATTAGTGGTTGAAATGGTTTCCATCAACAATTCAGGATTGCCATCTAATCTATACAATACAGGATAGGATTGTTTTTCATTGTACTCATCCGGAAGATGAATTAATATTGTTCTGTTTTCGTTTAAAATCTTTGAGGATAAGCTATCTCTGAATCCAATTTTTATACTAATATCTTGGGCATTGATTGAAAGCTTTGCTGTTAAAATCAATATTAATAGTAGTGTGAAATTAACTCTGAACGAATGTTTCATATTTGTCGGGTTTAATAATTTGATAGTTAATAACATAAACACAATTATACATTAATTATTATTGCAATAATTTATGTTAGGGACTTTTCGAAATGCAAAAAACCCTAATCAAAACATTTTTTATTGATTCAAGAACTATCCCAAAGCTTAGTCAATTAGCTTATCATCTCTCTTGAAAATGTCTAAAATCATGTTATCATTTCTTTTATCTGGTATTGATTCTCCAACTATATGATCTGGATAACCAAGTTTAACATAAAGCCTGTTGCCTGAATCAATAAATAACGGATCCATAACGATCCAGTTACAGATTGAAGACAAGTATGAAGGCCAAAAATACCCCGTATAAACCAAAACTCCATTTGCCGTAACAGCAAATGCAGATTGAATCATTGAATCATCCCTATCAAGAATGTTTTGTTTTGCACTTTCTGTTAGTAAAAATGCATAATTGTTTTTATCGTATGAGATGATATCGCCGTAATTAACCAATGGTGTATCTTCAGTTACAATGGAATTTTCATTAATCTGAACGGTATTATCCATTGTCTCGAATGATTTTAAAAGAAAAATCTCAACTTCTCCTTCGATAATTTTTGGATCATTATTCTCTTCGCAAGAGCTTAGCGCAAGTAGTAATGCTGCAACAGCAAGAATTGAAACAATTTTTTTCATCTGACTAAATTTTTGAAGTTCATAGTACTAAGATGAATATTAAGCATCTAAGGTTGCGAATTTAAAAAAAGGAATAGGTTTTATTCTTTTATAAAATACAACATTCTGTCCTCAACTAAATACATTAAAGGAGCAATTATAATTTTTGGATAAAGTTTTCTAAGACGGTTGGTTTCCTTTAAAACAAAAACTATTTCATCACCAATTTCTGAGTCGGGAGAGTCTTTTACAAAATGTTCTTCTGCTTGCTGTAGGCTCCAACCAGCATTTTTAACTAAACCCTGAATAAAAAGATCTTTCCTGTTATGTAAATTTGACATCCCACATTGACTATGCCCAATTAAAGCCATGTATTTAGCACCTCCAACAGCAATAGCATACGAAATTTTAAAGCTGCTGTACTTCATATTGGCGCCACCGGCTCGCACCATGTAAGCAAAATTATTAGGGAAACGAATTTGGATGCGATTATCAACACAGGTGCCAATAATCATTTCTGGATTCTCGCAAACGCCCAATGGTTTTTCAAGATTATGATATTCTAATAGCCTGGAAATAGGTGTTTTCAGGTATTGTGCTGGAATATCAAGTAATGATTTGATTGACATTAGTTGGTTCATATTTTTTAAACAATAAAGAAAGTAAGTTGTTTAGAGAGGTCAAATGAATAAAAGAACACGATTACCATATAAAGAAATTTTTTTAGGGCAAATCACTTCCTTTAGAAGCAATATAAATTCTATACCATTGCTCGAGGCTTAACTTAAGATCTAAAGCATGGACAGCATTTTTAAGTCGCTCAACTTTTCCAGAGCCTACAATTGGCAGAATATGAGCCGGGTGAGATAATAACCAAGCATAAACTATCATATCAATGGATTCAACATTTAATTCCTTTGCTACTTCTTTTAATGTGTTATGAATTCTCCTTGATTTTTCATTCGATGGTTTTATCAGCATACCTCCTGCCAAAGGAGACCAAGCCATTGGTTTAATTTTTTCCTTGATTAGAAAATTAATGGTTTCATTCTCAAAATTATCCAGACAATATGGAGAAATTTCTATTTGATTCGTTACCAATTCTTCGTCGGTATAAGTATTGAGCATTTCGAATTGTACAGATGTGAAATTGGAAACTCCGCAATGCAATACTTTACCACTCAATTTTAAGTATGAAAAGGCTTTAGCTACTTCTTCTGGATCAAAAAAAGGAGCAGGGCGATGTAGTAACAATAGGTCAATGTAATCGGTGTTTAGATTACTCAGTGAATTATCCACGCTGTTAACAATATGATCATAACTATAATCGTAATATTTAGTATTTCTTTCCGGATATTTTTCAGAAATCAAGTTAATTCCGCACTTCGTAATAATTTGAATTTTTTCACGAAGATCTTTTTGAAGATTTAAAGCATCTCCAAATAGTTTTTCGCAGGTATAATTCCCATAAATATCGGCATGATCAAAACTAGTAATACCAATCTCAATACATTGCTCCGTTAATTTTAATAATTCTTGAGAAGACAGATTCCAATCGGCTAATCGCCAATGTCCATGAATAATTCTTGATACTTTTAGTCCGTCGCCAAGTTTTGTTTTCATTAGGATGAATTTATAGTATAAAGATACGAATTAACTTTCTTGAAAATAAAAAAGCTGTCTCGAAAGACAGCCTTTAGTTATTAAGCATAGTTTTTAACTACCATATCTGTCAATAATTTCTTGTTTTGTTTTTCCAAGAATCTCATATTTTTTACCAACCTGAATGAATGCATCCAAAGCTTTTTCAAGATGATGCATTTCATGCCCGGCAGATATTTGAGTTCTAATTCTTGCAGCACCTTGCGGAACAACTGGGAAAAAGAATCCAATTGCATATACTCCTAGATCAAACAGATCTCTTGAAAAATCCTGTGCTAATTTTGCATTGAACAACATGACCGGCACAATTGGTGTATCTCCATCTTTTAGGACGAATCCAGCTTCAGTTAAACCTTTACGCCAGAATGCGGTATTAGCTTCAAGCTTATCGCGACGTTCTGTGCTCTGAGACAGTATATCTAAAACTTTTAATACTCCACTAACTACAACTGGTGCAATGGTATTTGAGAATAAATAAGGGCGTGCTTTTTGGCGACACATTTCAACAATTTCTTTCCGACCAGAAACACAACCACCGGAAGCACCTCCAAGTGCTTTACCAAAAGTAGTTGTTATGATATCAACTTTTCCCATAACGCCGCATTTTTCATGAGTGCCTCGGCCTGTTTTGCCTATAAAGCCTGATGAGTGTGACTCATCTACAAAAAGTAGCGCATCATACTTTTCACATAAGGCAGCCATTTCGTCTAACTTTGCAGTGTCACCGTCCATAGAGTATACGCCATCATTTATTACAACTTTTAATCTTTTATTGGAGTGAAGTTGCAATTTCTTTTCAAGATGCTCCATGTTGGAGTGCTTGAATGTATCGTGTTGTGCAGGACAAAGACGCATGCCATCAATGATGGAAGCATGCACCAATCGATCTGAAATCATTACATCTTCGCTGGTAAGGATCGCTTCAAAAACGCCGGCATTTGCATCCATGCAAGATGGAAACAAAATGGTATCTTCTGTTCCTAAGAATTCGCTTACCTTTCTTTCTAGTTCACGATGAATATCCTGTGTTCCGCAAATAAATCGAACGGATGACATTCCATATCCACGGGTGTCTAATCCTTCGTGTGCGGCTTTTATAACCTCTGGGTGACTTGATAAGCCGAGGTAGTTGTTTGCACAAACGTTGATTACTTTTTTTAGTGATGATCCAGTTGGAAATTCTACCTCGATATCTGCAGCCTGGGATGAATGAATAAATCTTTCCTGTTTAAATAAGCCAGCTTCTTCAATAGATTTTAACTGGTCTTGATAGATTGATTTTACTTTATCTGAATATGCCATAATAATTTAGGTTTAAATGAAACAAAAAGCCATCGAAAAAGATGGCTTAATATTTAAAGAAATCTCTTAACTAAAGCTTCAATTTTATTCACTGTATCGAAAGCTTCTGGTGAAGCATCAGCATCAGGAATAGAAATTTTATATTTATTTTCAAGAAATCTTTTTAAAGAAACCATTGAAAATGAATCAACTATTCCTCCGGAAATAAGAGGGGTGTCAAAACCTATATCATCATCTTCTTCGTCGCAGTATTCTTCAATAACATATTCCAAGATTACTTCTTTCATTTCTTCCATAGTAGTATTTGTTTTTTTGTTTATAATTTATTTTTAGTTGCCTGCATTATGACAGACAGCTTTGTAATTTACAAATTAATCGTCTTCTAGCGTAGAAATATCTCCAATTTCTTCGCCCCATTCTTCGGCATGTAAAACACGTCGCATAATTTTTCCACTTCTTGTTTTAGGCAAAGAATCTCTATATTCAATTTCCTGAGGCATAGCCAAAGGAGAAAGTTTTTTTCGTATAAAGTTCATGATTTTTAATTCCATATCTTCATCTGCAACAAAACCAGGTTTTAATGTTACAAAAGCTTTAACTACTTCCATGTTTACATCATCAGGTTTTGCAACCACAGCTGATTCTGCAACTGCTTCATGCTCCAGGAGTGCCGATTCAACTTCGAAAGGACTAACCAGATGTCCCCCGGTATTGATTACATCATCATCACGACCAATAAACCAAAAATATCCATCCTGATCTATATATGCGCGGTCTCCCGGTAAATACCAACCGTTTTCAAATTTCTTTTGATATGTTTCTTCATTTCTCCAGTATGTTCGCATCATGGCTGGCCAACCAGGTTTAAAACCAATTAATCCGGGTTTGCCTATTTCAGTGATTGGCTCATATGTTTTAGTATCCAATATGCAAGCTGTTATTCCGGGGAAAGGTTTACCCATTGATCCTGGTTTAATTTTCATTCCGGGATAGTTAGTTAGCATCATCGATCCGGTTTCTGTTTGCCAATAAGTATCGAGGAATGCTTTTCCAAATACTTTTTCGGACCAAACAACAGCCTCAGCATTGAGAGGTTCTCCAACACTCGCCAAGTGTCGCAAGGATGATAAATCAAATTGTTTGATTAATTCATCACCTGCCTTCATTAAGGATCGAATTGCTGTAGGGGCTGAATACCACATGGTAATTTTACGTTTCTCAATAAATTTATACCAAGATTCTGCTGAAAAGCCGGTATCTAATACACATTGCGTTACTCCCAAACTCCACGGTCCGATAATTCCGTAGGATGTTCCTGTAACCCAACCCGGATCGGCCGTACACCAATAAATGTCATCGTCTTGTAAATCCAACACCCATTTTGTGGTAAGGTATTGAGATATGAGTGAATAGTGCACATGCTTTACACCTTTGGGCTGTCCTGTTGTCCCCGAGGTATAGTGCAAAACGGAATGTGATTCAGCTTTGGTTGTTGCAATTTCGAAGTTTTCTACTTGTTCAGCTTCATCCATGTTAAAAGCAATTTCTTTTTCGCGGAGAGGTTTGCTGCCATCATAATCAACCAAGATGATATGTTTCATATAAGGCATTTGATCCAATATCTTACGAACTTTAGAAACATGCTTGCGTTGTGTTATAATTGCTGTTGTTTGGGCATTATCTAATCTTACATGTAGTGATTCATCTCCAAAAGCAGAAAATAAAGGTTGAGCAACTGCACCCATTTTTAATATTCCCAAAAACCCCATATAGAGTTCTGGTATTTTATCCATAAATAAGCAAACGCGATCTCCGGTTTGAATTCCTAAATCTTTTAAATAGGAAGCAATGGTATTGCTTCTTAAACGAATATCGTTAAAAGTATACTGTTTTTCTACACCACCTAATCCTTCCCAGATTAAGGCAAGTTTATCAGCTTTTCCTTGTTCGCATATTCGATCGGAACAGTACCATCCGATATTAATGTTATCTCCGTCCTTATAACCGAGCTCTTTTTCGGCAATAGACCAATCAAAGTTTTTGAGACGTTCTTCGTAGGAACCAATGTTTGACATAGTAGTTTTTAGTTTTTAGCCTGCCTGCTGGCAAGCAAGTTTGTAATTTATGTTTGTTTGTTATTTATGATTACAAATGCAATTGCAAGTTCTTTGGTATGACTTAATGTAACTAGTATGTTGTGAGCATTTAACTGCCCACAAACTTCTTTGGCTTTACCATGTAATTTAATTTCTGGCTTACCTAGGTTGTCATTAATAATCTCAATATCCTTAAAGGTAATTCCATTTCTCCAGCCAGTTCCAATAGCCTTTAGGAATGCTTCTTTAGCTGCATATCGAGCGGCATAATGTTCAGCCTTGTTTTTAAATTGCTCGCAATATTCAATTTCGTGAATAGTATAAATCCCCTCTGAAAAGGACGGTTGATTTTTAAGCCGGTCTTTCATTCTTTTGACCTCGAACATATCTGTGCCTATACCAATTACCAAAATGCAGCTTTTAAAGTTTAAAACAATGTCAAAACACAAGGTTTTGACAAGTTAGTAAAATAGAATGTATTTTTAATATTACATATGTTTTAGAACACACTCAACATTAAATTCTTAAAAGACTTAGAACATAAAGGATTCAGGCTCCTGTTATTTTATTAACAGATAATTTAAAATGATTTTATAATATGATCTAATCCTAAAAATAAAAGCAGAAAAATATTTCTTTGAATGTGTTATAATCAGTAATTCAGGATAATAAGCTTTAAATAGGAAAAAAAGTGCAATTTTTTTCAGGAACAGTTTGTTTATTCGTAAAAAGCTTTTATTTTTGCCACGCAAAACACGCATAGTGTTAAAAAAATTCCTCAGTAGCTCAGTTGGTTAGAGCACCTGACTGTTAATCAGGGGGTCGTAGGTTCAAGTCCTACCTGGGGAGCCAAAAGGCCAGCAGAAATGCTGGCCTTTTTTGTATTTGCATCTTTGCTTACTTTCCTTATTTTTGATAATGTTATTAATTCTTTAAATATAATATTATGAGAAAAACTCTACTTGTTTTAAGTGTAGTTCTATTTAGCTATCATTTTATTTGTGCACAGGACCTTGATCCTTTACTTAAAAGGAAGCTTACAAATGAACAACTTGAGCAATTAAAACTTGCTGAAGAAAAAAGCAATTCACAAAAATCATATCATTTTTTAATTAATTCAGCTGCCGACTCTAAAAGTTATGGCAATGAGCCGGATTGGAGATGGAAGTCAAAGATTGGTGGAAGTGGTGATGATTATTGTAAAGGAATAGCAACAGATTCAGAAGGCAATATGTACTTCGTTGGTTCATTCTGTGGTGAATTATCAGTTGGTTCAGAAACTTTAAAAACTACGGGAGATCGAGAAGCTATTATTACCAAGTTTAATAATAGTGGAGAGCTATTATGGATTAAACAAATTGAAGCTTCAACAGGAGAAAAGACAGAAGCTTTTGATATAACTGTTGATCAAAGTAACAATATATATGTAACCGGATATTACTCAGGTAGTATAGATGTAGGAGCTTTTAATTTACCAGATCAGGCTGAATATAATTTGTATGTAATAAAGTTAAATACATCTGGTGATTACTTAATGGCTGTTCATTATGGGGATGAAGGTGAGTATAGAATTGGACTTAAAATGGATATAGATAATAATGGAAATATTTACATTGTAGGATCAACCCAGACAAAAACAGGTTGGCGGCATGAGTCAATCATTCTAAAATATGATAGTAATTGTACATTATTATGGGAACAATTGCATGATGAAAGTATAAATGATATAAAAGTTGGAGAAACTCATGCATATTTTGTAGGTGTTGTTGAAGGTTCTTATAATGATGGATTTATTGATGACAATGTAACTTTAAATTCAAGTAACTATATAAGTAATGCTTTTATCCTAAAAAGTGATTTGAGTGGTGATTTTAAATGGGGAGTTACGGCGGCTCATGTAAATTTAATGGAAAGTAGCTATGGAGAGAGATTAGATATTGATAGTGAGGAGAATATATTTATGGTTGGGTTTTTTAAGGAGCAAGTCGATTTCGGAGGAAATATTCTAACTGATGCCACTACAGGTTATATTACAAAATGTGATTCTTCGGGAAATTTTCAATGGGCAAAAAAGACAACAAGTAATATTGAGGATGTTGCAGTTAATAATGAGAACGAAATAGTTGTTTTATCTCAAGAGATTACCAGATTTGACAATACAGGAAATACTCTTTGGACGAAAAAAACAAATCTTTCCACAGGAAGTATATATACTGATAATTCTAACAATATTTTAGCCGTAGGGACTGAAAATGGAATGATTTTAATTATTAAATATAATACAAGTGGTGTTAATTCATGGCATTACCAATTTGAAGGAAATAGTGCCCGGGGAGATGTTATTGGAATGGTTGCTGATAGTATAGGTAATCTTTACACATATGGTTATGCTTCCAATGATATTGAATTTTTTGGAGAATCAATTAATAGTGGTTTATTCTTAAGTAAACAGAACTATCTCGGTGAAGTTGTTTGGATCAAAGATTTTAATGATCTGAGGATGGTTGCCGGAAGTTTCGGGAATTATATTACAATGAGTCCAAATGATGATAATTTATTTATATCAGGAGAACTTCAAGATACCTTAATTATAGTTGGAGAAGAAACCTTATACCCCAATGAGAATAGTGAAGGATACTTTATAGCAAAGTTCGATACAGAAGGAAATTATAAATGGGCCAAACAAGAAAAGGTTAAATGTAATGAGTTGTGTTTAAGGGCTGATTACTCAGGCAATATTGTTTTAAGTGGAACTTTTTACATTACTGATACTATTGGTAATAAAGAGCTTATATGTGAAGGGGATAGAGATATCTTTATATCAAAGTATGACAAAGATGGGAATTTTATTTGGGCAAAACGAGCTGGAGGAGAATATACAGATTGGTTCGGCTTCATTTCGGTTGATGGTGAAGATAATGTCTTTTTAGCAGGCGAGTTTATTTCCGAAAATGTAACTGTTGATGAAACTGAAATAACATTAAAGGAAGGAGACGGAAATTTACTCTTCTCTAAGTTAAACTCTGATGGTTCTGTGCAGTGGATAAAATCTTATGCTGGTATAGAAAACAGCAATGATAATGGCTGGCCTGAAGGCATGATAACTGATAAATTCGGATATAGTTACATAAAGGGAATGTATCAGGATTCAGCAACTTTTGGTGATACTGTTTTAAGTAGCCCTTACGGTATTGGGTTTTCAACATTTATAACGAAAATAAATCCTGAAGGCGAGATACTTTGGGCAAATTCTATTCATAATTATAAGTTTATTGTAAGTACCTGTCAAATTGATAATGATAAAAATGGGGATGTATATTTTGGTGGAAATGCAGTTAGTGGTGATACCTTATATTTTGGTTCAGAATTTATTTATCCAAGTACTGAGGATGATGCTTTTATTACAAAATATAATAGTATGGGAGAGTTAAAGTGGGTTAAGACTATGGTAAAATCTTATGGTCGTTTAACAAGTGCGGCTGTATGGGATACAAGCTTTGTGTATGTTGGAGGTGATTTTAAATATAGTATAAATATTGGAGGTGATATTTTTAAATCGGAAAGTGTAAATGGATTTGTTGCATTAATTGGAAATGACATCAATGATCCAGAAATTGAAACATGTGCTTCGGACACAAGTATTACATTAGATGAAAACGAGCAACTGATAATACCTGATTTAACTGATATGATTATTTCATTTGATGATTTTACCAATGATACAAACCTAATTGTAACTCAGAATCCTGAATCAGGTATTTATATTAATTCAGGAGATGGAACAATGCACGAAGTGGTTATAACTGTTGAGGATGAAGAAGGTAATACGAAAACGTGTACTGTGGTTATTACCGGATCTATTAAAACCGGGATAGAGAATTTTTCAGAAGATGAATCAAATTTGATCATATATCCAAATCCTTCTTCAGATAAAATACAGATTAACTTTGAAAATAGAGAACTTAATAATATTGAGTTAAAACTGTATGATCTTCAAGGTCGAATGATTTTAACAAAAACATCGGATAAAGAAGGTATAATAGCTATTTATAAATCTGAAGTAAAAAAATCAGGAATATATATTTTTAAGATTAACGACAATCGGACCGGGAAAATAATATTCAATTAAAAAATAGAGCAACAGACCCCTCGGAAATTTCGAGGGGTTTTTTATTGTTTGGATTGATATTCAAGCTGAATTTCACTAAATTTAATGCTCATCAAAACCAAATGAAATGAAAAATCAGGCTGTTCAGGTTCTATTTACATCAATAGTAATAGGATTTTTATTAATAAGTTGTGATCAAAAAGGAGAAATCAATAAACAGAACATTCAATCAGCAGAAAAAATTATAGGTCTCCAATACACAGAAACAGAAAGAGATTCTTTAGTGGAAGACTTGAATGTGGTATTGGAGGATTACGAGAAAAATCGAAAAGTTAGTGTCGAAAATAGCGTAGCTCCTAAATTTACATTTGATCCAAGGCCTATTAATTACTCAAATAATACTAAACAACTTGATCTTAAGTGGAACATTCCTAACGATATTGCATTGCCAGAAAATATAAAAGAACTTGCCTTTTATTCAATTCCTGAACTTGCATCATTAATCAGGCATAAGAAAATTACATCGACAAAGCTTACCAAATTTTATATCGATCGCTTAAAGCAATATGGCGACACCCTAGAGTGTGTCGTAACAATGACCGAAGAGTTAGCATTAAAACAAGCTCAGCAAGCCGATAATCAAATATCTGAAGGTATATACAAAGGTCCTTTGCATGGTATTCCTTATGGAGTAAAAGATCTTTTTGCCGTTGAAGGCTATAAAACCACCTGGGGAGCCGCTCCTTACAAAGATCAAAACTTGGAGTATACAGCTGAAGTATTAAAAAGACTGGAAGCAGCAGGAGGGGTTCTGGTTGCTAAATTAACACTTGGTGCTTTAGCTATGGGCGATGTTTGGTACGATGGAGTTACAAAAAATCCTTGGGATCTACAGCAAGGATCTAGTGGTTCGTCGGCAGGGTCGGCATCTGCAACTGCTGCAGGTTTAGTTCCGTTTGCCATTGGAACCGAAACCTGGGGCTCAATAGTTTCTCCTTCGACCCGCTGCGGAGTTACTGGTTTACGACCAACATTCGGGCGAGTAAGTAGGGATGGAGCTATGGCATTAAGCTGGACCATGGACAAGATTGGCCCAATATGTCGGAGTGCATACGAATGTGCCTTGATATTCGATGCAATTCGAGGGCAAGATCCAAAAGATCAATCTACAGTTAATTATCCATTTAATTATACTACTGAAATTAATGTATCGAATCTCAAAGTAGGATACTTAAAAGACTTGTTTTATGGTGAAGATTATAGAGGGCAAAAGAATGACTCTATTTCGATAGAAGTATTAAAATCATTGGGAATAGAATTAAAGGAAGTCAAATTACCTGATAATATTGAGGTATATTCTTTGGCCATAATTCTTGAGGCTGAAGCAGGTGCTGCATTTGATGAGCTAACCAGGAGCAATAGTGATGATGAATTAGTTGCTCAACATAAATATGCATGGCCTAACATTTTTAGAAAGTCAAGGTTTATTCCGGCTGTTGAATACTTACAGGCAAGCAGAATTCGTAGTATGTTAATTGAAGAGTTTCATGAACTCATTCAAGAATACGATATTATTGTGTGTCCTTCGTTTGGCGGCAGCCAATTGCTTATGACGAACTTAACAGGACATCCTTGTGTTGTTGTTCCAAATGGATTTGACGAAAAGAACCATCCAACAAGCATTAGTTTTATTGGCAATTTATATGACGAGGCTACCATATTGGCTTTTGCAAAAAAATACCAGGATATTACTGAATTTAATAAAGTGCATCCTGATTTTTTCAAATAAGAAACCTTCCATAATGGAAGGCATTTAATAATCTTCTATAGTTTTGAACTCGAAAGGAATTTTAATCATTTCTGAATATTCCTTTCCGGTTTCAAGCATATCATCATCTTCTTCAAGATAATTCCAGATGATAGTAACTTTTTTATTCTGATATTCAATAATCTTTTCAAGAAGATAAAAGATATCTAATAACATGGTTGAAGTGGCAGAATTATAATATTCTAAACGAATTTCAAAAACAGTTTCATCATTGGCATTTTTCGAATATTCTTCGAGCCATAAAAGAACAGGATCAAAAAACCGACGAACCTCTTCGGGGAATGATTTGCCAAACATCAAAAACTTTCCCAGGGATTTATCAAGATTTACAC
Organism: Marinilabiliales bacterium; assembly: GCA_002869305.1. Taxonomy (GTDB): domain Bacteria; phylum Bacteroidota; class Bacteroidia; order Bacteroidales; family UBA12077; genus UBA12077. The sequence continues at coordinate 10,149 of PKTC01000119.1, read as the reverse complement.
CGGGAGATTCATCTGTTGCTGCAATAATTAAAGGTTCCATATGTGATTTGTATATATTAAATAAATTAAAATTCAGTTTCTTCCAAAGCATGGAATTCGAATGGCAAACTGACTAGCTCGGCGTATTCTTCACCTGCTTCCATCATATCTTCATCAATTTTAAGATAATTCCATGATATGGTAACTTTCTTGCCTGCTTTATGAATACTGTCAAGAAGATTAAGTATCTCTAGTATGATAAGGGATGATGACGAATTAAAATATTCCATTTTAAAAGCAAAAAGAGTTTCATCATTGGGTTCTTTTGCATAATCTTCTAACCAGCTTTGAGCGGGAGCATAGAAAGACCTACTTTCTTCTGGGAACGATTTTCCTTTTATTTCAAAAGTTCCTGAATTTTTATCGAAATGGATTAAAGGAGTAGAATCAGTAGCTTCAATTTTTAGTTCTGTCATGATTTAGGCTTTTAAATATGAGTCTAAAGTAGTTAAAAATAGTTTTAGCTTAATAGGCTTTAATATAAAATCATCACAACCGACCTCCACTGATCGTTCTTTTGCATCTTGCAAACTTAAAGCTGTTTGTGCTATAATAGGGATTTCTTTTTTAATTTCTTTAATTCTTTTAGTTGTTTCAAAGCCATCTAATTTTGGCATGTTTATATCCATCAGAATTAAATCAATTTGTTGATTTTTATTAAATAAATCAATTGCTTCTTCTCCATCCTTCGCCCGGATTAAGTTAACCTGGGTTTGTTTTAAAGCTTCAACAAGGAACAAATAATTCATTTCTGTATCTTCAGCAATAAGAATTGTTTTACCACTCCAATCATAGCTATCTTTCTGCTCCTTGGTTTTTGCAACCTCCAGTTTAATGCCAATTACAAGGATATCATCTAATTGAATATTGTTATCTTTCCAATCTGTAAATGTTTTATCCAGAATTTCTTTTTGAACACTCATGGGTTTCTTATGAATGTCAACAAGCAACTCCTGAAAATTCCGTGACATGAATTTCCGATTCTTAGGACCTCCAATCTGGTCATAATATCCATCCGAGAACATGTAAATTATATCATTTTCTTTAAAATCAAACTCGTGATTTGTGAACGATTTAAGTGCATTGCGGTGAATGCTAACGGGCATTCTATCTCCTTTAATCACTTCTATTTTATCTTCCTTAATAATATAAAGAGGATTGTGAGCACCTGCGAATTGTATTTTTTGTTTTTCGGAATCGATAATGCACAGAGACATGTCAATTCCATCTTTTGATTCTGTGTCTTCTCCCGTTTGATGCAGCGAGTCGATAATATAATTTCTTAATTGATTTAGAATTTCATTGGCTTGCAATGAATATATGTGTTTATTTTCAATAATCTTCGTAACAATCTCATTGAGGAAGGCCGTTCCAAGCATGCTCATAAAAGCACCGGGAACACCATGTCCAGTGCAATCGGCTGCTGCAATGATAATTTTTCCATCTTTATTCATCATCCAATAGAAATCACCACTTACAATATCTCTTGGCTTAAATAAAATAAAATGCTCAGGTAAGTTTCTTTTGATAAAATTCTGTGGTGGCAATAAGGCACTTTGAATTCGCTTTGCGTATTCAATACTGTCGGTAATATCTTTCTTTTGTTGATGTGCTAAATCTCTTTGTGCTTCAATTTCAATCTTCTGCCGATTAATTTTCTCGTTTTGTTCTTGCAATAGGGAGTTGGCTTTCTTTTTTGCCCTAAACTGTCGAAAAACAAGTATTGAAAATATAAATATCAGTAAGAAAACAAATGATACACCCCAGAGAACCAGCTTTTTATTTTTTAATTCAGCTTCTTGCTTGCGGATGGCAAGTTCTTTTACCTCAAGCTCAAGTTGCTGTTGTTTCTTTATCGTTTCAATTTCTACTAATGTCTGCTGTGTTTTCTCTAGTTCATTCGATGTCTCAGACAATGTTTTCTTAGTTTGTATATTTTCATTTTGAGCCTGCTGAACTTGCTTTTGCGAACTTTCCTCTATTTCTTTTATTTGCTCCGACTTAATGTGTTTATCAATTGTGGCAAATTGTTCAAAATACTTAATGGTATTTTCTGAATCGCCTAGAAGCTCATAATTTTCAGCAAGCATTCCATAACAGGTTCTAATCAATTTTAGATTATTAGATTCTTGAGCAAAAGATAAGGCTTCGTTAATACATTTAATTGCTTCCGCGTGTTTTGAAAGATTCTTTAGTACAGCCGCTTTATTCATTAAACCAGAGTAGATTTCATTTTTCTGATTTAAATCTCTGGCAATTTCAAGACCATTATTAAAATAGATTAAAGCATTCTGATAATCTTCTTTATCGGAATATATTAAACCTATATTGTAGAATAAGGATTTTACTCCATTCTGGTTGTTAGCAGATTTATTAATATCTAGTGATTGCTGAAAATACTCAATCGCATTATCATTGTGCTCATTTTCCCAATATAGGTATGCAATTTTATTTAAGGCTTCGGCTTGTTGTATGGAGTTCCCTTCATTTTTATGCTTTTCTGCTTCAGACTTTAATGTATTTATTTTGTTGGTAGTTTGAGTATTAAGGCTTTGTCCAACTGCAATACATTGGAAAGATAAAACAATAAGAAATAGTGTAAATATCCTTTTTCTCATGCAAAGGGTTTCCCATTAATTACTCAATGTAAAATTCAATTGTTTTTTCGCTTTTGTTACCTAATTTGTCTTCTACAGTAACTTTTATTGAATACAGTTTATCATTAATAAATCCCTTAATCAAACTGGAATATACTTTTTCTGGTAATCCATTAACAGAATACAACATATTGTCGAAACCAACAGATGTGTCTGTTGAAGATAAGAATAATACCACATGACTTGGATACACGTCATAGTCTTTCCCATCCACGCTTTTCTTTTTATCAGAAATAATACTAAATCTGAAAAAGATTTCTGGCCCTGTATTATCCTCGACACAAATAAATGTATTGGTACTAGAGTTGTCGACATTATCATAACCTGTATATGTTATGGAATGCATTCCCTCATTGTTAACAACAAAAGCTTCGTTATACTCTATAATTTCAGCATTGTCAATACTATACTCCATTCTTTTGTAACCAGCTCCATCATCTTTGGCAGCAAGTTTGATTTTAGTATTCGAAGTAATGTAAACAGTATCTCTTGAAATAAAATTTGGTCCCTGAAAATGATGACCAAGCGAAGGGCCAGATAAATCAACATAAGAAATATTGGACTTATTGGTTAAAATAGTATTAATAGTTTGGTTGTTAACATTATCTGTAACAAAGGTTTGAATTTTTAACTTACCGGATTTGGAGAGGTAAAATGGCTTATCGTATTCAATAAATTCTCCATTGTTTATAGAATACATTATTTGTTGCACTCCTGCCTTATTATCCATTGCTGTGAGCTTAACCTTACTTCTCCCAGATGAGTATTCTTTACAATTTGCGATAAAGGTATTTCCTATAAGCTCATCAACAATCATTGGAGCTGTTTTATCTAAATAAAAAGTATATTCTTTTTGAGCTTCTTCGTTACCCACATTATCAATAGAGTAATATGTAAAAGTATGTTCTCCTTCGCTTAAGCCAGAAATTACAACTGGTTTATGATAGTTATAAAATGTACCTCCATTAATTGCAAATACTGTCTTATTAATTTTGGAATTTTCATCCACAGGATCTAAAATTATTTTTGATCGGGGAGATATAATATCATTGTATAAATCCGGTTCTACAGTTAATTTGGTGGTTGGCTTAGTTAAATCCAGCTTAATATATATTTGCTTTGGAACTTCTGCATTTCCAACGTGATCAACAGAATAATATTTAATTGAATATAGTTTTTCTTGATTTAATTCAACGGATGCCGTTAATTTTTCAAAAGCTTGGCCATCCATCGAGATATAAGTATCTTCAATTCCTGAAGTTTCATCGTATGTAGTGAAGTTTAGGATTATTTTTTCTCCAAAAAAATATACAGAATCGTTTTTATAATATTTTTTATTGTCGAAGTTGAATTTTGTTACTGGAGCTTTGCTATCGGAATAAATCTCAAATATTACATCGTATATTGGATAAACAATTTGTTTGGTTACAGTATCCACTTTTGATGGTGATCTAAATGTATTGTACCCTTCAGTATCTAAGTACATTGGGTTCGCATATTTCTTAGAATCTTCATTAGGCATAAGTAAATATGATTCGGCATCATCATCTCCTGAAGTAGCTATTCTAAAGTAGACAGGTAAACTTTTATTTGCATAAAGCTTACCGTCTTCGGATCTGTAAATCTTTTTTTTATGTTTTAATGGTTCTTGTGAAAAACCAAATGCTAATACCAATAAAATCTGGCTAGTGAAAATAAGAGTAAATTTAAATAATCTCATAATTTTTTAGGGTTTACGTAGAGCTTAATATTCTTTTTATACGGTCATGTTTAAAAAGGTTCCATAAATGTAGAAATAAAACCTTCATGTAACAATCAAAATTTTATATACAATATTATATGGAGCATTATTATCGTATTATTGTAATGCTTCCAGATAATCTTTCAGCACCATTTTTTAAATAAATAATGTAATAATATGCATCCATTGGTAACTGTTTGCCATTATATGTGCCATCCCAATATTGAGACTCTTCATATCCTTTTGAATAAAATACTATTTTACCCCAGCGATCGAACACTTGTACTTCTGCATCAGGATAAAGTCCTTGCATATCAATTACCCAGGTGTCATTTATTCCATCGTTATTAGGGGTAAAGGCTGTTGGTATATCAATACAGTCATCAAAAGCACTTCTAACAACAAATACAGAATCTACTTCACATAGACTAGAATCGTTTACAACCACCTCATAAATTCCCGAACGGATTTCAGTTAGATTCTCCTGGTTGTTACCATCATCCCAGTAGATCATATAAGGAGTTCTACCTCCAGTTATATTAAGGTCAATTGAACCATCCTGAATATCGGGACAGGTTGGTCGCACAACCACAGGAGTTATAATCAATTTGTCTGGCTCTTCTATAACAATATTCGTATCAACCTGACAGTTATGAAGATCAGAAATATTAATTTGATAGGTTCCTGGTGTTAATTGATCTCCAGAATTAGTTGTAAATCCATTCGACCAATTGTAATTGTAATCAGGTGTTCCTCCAAACATACTTAAGGTTATATATCCATCATCTAATCCGTAACAAGTTATATCTTCTTTAGTTGCTGTGAGCGTTAAAGGATCTGGTTGTGTAATATCTACACTAGAAACCTCCAAACAATTATTCTTATCAACAACAGAAATGCTATAGCTCCCGGGATCTAGGTTGGTTGCCAGACTATCTGTAAATATACCTGAATGACTCCACTGATAAGTATATGGAGTGATACCTCCTTGCGGAGTGATGATTATTTGACCGTTTCCATATCCAAAACAGGTAATGTTTTCAAAAGATACATCATTTAATATTTCATCTGGTTCGCTTATCTCCACTTCATTACTGGCAACACAACCCTCACTATCGATTACATTCACTTGATAAGTGCCAGATGATAAACCATAAATAGAATCAACAGTTTCTCCATTCGGACTCCAGCTTATTGAATATCCTCCATTACCACCAAATATATCAACAACTGCTGTACCATCTTCGTTGCCAAAACATGTTGAATTTGTTTCAGATATAATTGCTTCCAGAAGGTCCGGTTCAAAAATAGAAGCTGTATTATAGATCTCACAATCTTTCGAGTCCGTAATGGTTACATAATATGTCCCACCAGATAATCCGGACTGATCCTCTATACCTTGAGTTAATCCATTTCCGTCAGCAGTTACCCAATTATATTCATAAGTACCTTCACTATTTCCTCCGGTAACAACAAGATCAATAGTTCCATCGGCATCTTCAAAGCAAGTTACATCGGTAACCTGGATTTCAGAATCATACTCTCCCGGCTCACTTACAATAGCAAAAGTATCTACCGTACACAATCGCCAGTCGTTGATTGTTACAAAGTAAGTTCCACCTGATAAACCTGACTGATCTTCATCAGTTACTACCAATCCAGAACCATCCGGTGTTGACCAGTTATAGGTATACGGAACAATGGTATTACCTCCTATAACATTTAATTCTATGGTTCCATCGGCATCGCCTTCACAAGAAATAATGGTTGAAACTATGGAATCAATTTGAATTAGATCTGGTTCCGTAATGTTTGCTATTCCAGTTTTTGTACAACCTTCTGGATTCGTCGCTGTTACTGTATAAACATTTGGTGAAAGATTTGTAATAGATGCTGTTGTAGCTCCTGTTGACCAAACATAATTTGTAAATCCAGGCGCATTTGCAGTTGCCGAACCATTATTTTCTCCATAACATCTTACATTATCAGAAATTACTTCAACGGCTGTTTGAGGTGGTTCAATCACTTCTGCTGATGTATTATCAGTACAACCTTTCCAATCGGTTACCGTAACATAATATGTTGCACCATTTAATCCTCCCACAGAATCTACTCCAAGACCATCTACTACAAATGGAGGATTACTACCTTTTTTCCACGTATATCTATATTGACTATTTCCACCAGTTGGCAACATGATGATAAATCCATCACCTTGACCATTACAAGAAACATCTCTAATAGTGTCAACAACAGGAACTAAAATGTCTGGTTCATCAATGGTTACCGTATCGATCTTTATACAAGACTGATTATCGGTAACTGTTACGATATAATCTCCTTGAGATAAACCAATGGCAGTTGAATCAGTTTGATTTAAAGGATCATTCCATAAATAAGTAAATATGTTTACACCATTTCTTGCCACAACATTTGCACTACCATTTGACTCGCCAAAACATCTAACACTATCTATAGGATTGAAATTAGTATATGCTGTGGGATGAACCGTTATAGAATCGATTACATTAGGTCCATTTGCACAGCCAGTAGCAAGAGATCTTGGAGTTATAGTATATCGAACAACTTGTGGACTTATTGCAGGGAATGTTGTTGAGTTATGCAATGAGTCGGTGATTACATAGGAGTCATTTAAATTTGTTATACCCTTTGAATTTCCTGTTAATCCAGCATCAGCTAATGAATTATAATCGAATGTTACAACCCCTACAGTCATCACATTTGGAGTCGTTAGGGTGATGTTTGTCCTGGTATCATTACAAATAGTATCTCGTACAATGCTTGTAAATACCCTAGGAGTAGGATCAACCCAAATATCTATGGTAATCACCTCGGCAGCATCTGTACATTCATTTTCATTACTTGCATTTACACTCCACGGAGTAATGGTGTACTGGACGAGCTGCTTACTGAAACTGGTATTTGTTAAGGTTTGGGTAATGGCTGTTCCAATATTTTGTCCATTACCAGCACTATTTGTTTCTCCTGTAATATTCGGATTGTCTAAAACCGTCCAGGTAAACCTGATTCCATTTGTGGTTGTATTTGGACTTGTAACCGTAATGTTGGTCGATGTAACATCACAAATCGTATCGTTCAAAGCATTAATTTCAACAGTTGGTTCTACCCAAATATCAATATTTGTTGGTGTACCTGAACACTTAAGATTTCCTGATGCATCCAATGTCCAAGGTGTAATAGTATAATGAACAATAGCAGAGTCTACACCAACATTAACCAGTTGATCTGTTATGTTTAGTAATGTATCTTGACCTACTGCGTTGTTTGTAAATCCGGATACATCCAGATCAGTTGCAGTAGCGGTCCAGGTATAATGTATACCATTGGTGGTAACATTTTCTGATCTTATATCAATATTGGTGAAATCACGGTTACAAATAGTATCGCTAACAGCACTAATAATAACAGTTGGTTCTACCCAAATAATAACAGTATCAGCAGTACCTCCACATTGAGTTGAGAATGGTCCGGTCGGGAAAATTCGATAGATAACAGAATCAGCGTATAGAGTTAAATTGGTAAGAGTCTGTTGTATCGTTGTATCGTCAACTAAAGTTGTAGAGGCACCTGTGATACTGCCAAAATAAAGAACTTCCAATGAATATGTTGTGCCAGGAACAGTGCTATTTATGTCGATAAACGTTGTTTCTCCATTACAAATAGTATCCTGTTGAGGTGTTGCTGTTGCTACTGGTCTTGGATTTACAGTAAGTGTGGCCTGTGAATTACTTCGATGGAAATTACCCAAACTATCTGTTACGATCACACGGTATTTATAACCACTCATGGATGTATCAGCCGCTATAATCAATAAAGTATCCGTTGCTGAGTTTGCATAGGTAGCATCATCTGATATTGGAATCCAACCGCCACTTCTTTCAAGAACTTCCCATTCATAGCTTAAAGTTCCACGTCCTGTTGCAACAATGGAGAAGGTTGCGCTTTCACCGTCACAAATGGCGGTATCTTCAGGTTGAGTTTGTATTCTTGGGCGAATATGTCCCCAACCAAAATGATGACCCGGCGCTCCGTCTACACCAATCAATGTATTTCGGTTTGCTACAGAATCAGCCCCATCTTTATGGATACCTTCAAGTATCCAGTCATTTGCCGGAGCAGTTCGTTTTATAATTCTACTTGCATTCTGAACTTCTGAAAATCCACTTCCACTTAAATTTACATCGAAATCGGTTGATGTAAACAAGTTTTTAGCTGTTACACTCCAGTAACCAGTGCTATCGGTATTATATACTTCTACGGTATCTGTTGGAATCACATATCCGGGATCAGGCAATGGCAATCCTATACTATCGGGATCGTTGGCAACAAACTCAGATAATATAGAACCAGCAGCGACATCATTGAAAGTTAAGTTCATTGGATTGTAATGATCACCTGAACCGATTGGGAAAAGATAATTATCCAATTCACTAACACCTCTTTCAAATTTACCGATAATGCGGCTACCAGTAGATGATGAATAGTCTAAAGATGCCGGAGTTTGTTCTTCTAAGTAAAGGATATTTGCATCTGTTTGAATATTACCAGAAATAAGATCCAGCGAATCGGAGACAGTTACATTATCTGATAAAATTATTCTATTATTTGTTCCTGCCCCGGTATTATTTAATATAAAATGGAAGAAAGGATCGCCACTAGTTTGCACCAACTGAAAATTAGTACCATTAAATCGAACTGTACTGTTTCCCGGCGTAAAAGTACCGGTATTAATCCAGTTTCCTTTTAAATTATAAATACCATTACCTTGTGTTGTTCCAATATTGATATAGTGACCATTTAATTGAATGATACCATCATTGCTAATGGTACCAGCCGTATTTTCTAAAGTATCACCCTGAACAAAAGTTCCTCCGGTTACAGATATTACCGCACCCTGGTTGTTAATAACCTGTGCTTGAACTGAACCTGATTGAATAAACCATATCGTACACAAGAGCACAAACAAGCCCTTTATCAGAGACCTGATTGTTCTGTTGTGCGTAAAATTGATATGTTTATTCTTTCTCTTCAAATTTTATTTTTTATGTCATCCTGAGTTTATCGAAGGATGCAAATCTTTATTGTTTTACTTCTACTTCTATTTATAAAAATTCACCATTCACTAATCACCACTTACTTTATCTCCAACAATTTAATGTCAAATACCAATGCCGAATACGGAGGAACTTTACCTGGTATTCCAGCTGACCCATAAGCTAAAGCTGAAGGAATAAATATTCTCCATGTTGAACCCACCGGCATCAGCTGCATAGCTTCATTTAATCCAGGAATTAAATTGCTTGCAACATTCGTAATAGCTTGATTCTTCTGGTACGTATCTTCGAACAAAGTACCATCCGGAAAAACCCCTTTTGCATGAAATACGATCGTATCCGAAGCATTTGGACGACTTCCCGCGCCTTTTTCTATTACGATGTAATGTACGCCACTTGGTAAAACGCCGACTCCGGCTTTTCCTTTGAGTGAAGCAAACAATTGTTCTTCCAATAACTTGCTACGATCCATTTGAGCCGTCATTTGGTATGCCGAAACAATAGGAGCAATGCTAGAATCAGCAACAGCTAAAGTTTTATTACTTAAAGCATCGTCCATCCCTTTAAGAAAAATATTAGCATTTGTTACTTGTAAATTGTTTTTTACCATCCACTG
>PKTC01000012.1 GCA_002869305.1 Marinilabiliales bacterium | reverse complement strand
GTTTATTATGTTGAAAATATAGAGAATAATTATTTAGTAAATACAATATTTGAAGGAGCTTTCCTGATTAATAGTGAATTTGAAATATTAGAAAGGTTTAACCTTAATTCAGGATTACAAGATAATACTTGTATCTATAGCTACTCACCAAATAAGTTTTCAAATTATCAAAATGTATTGTGGTTAGGTTTAAATACTGGAATCTCTAAGGTTGAAGTAAGTTCACCTTTCCGATTTTTTACTGATCGTTACTTTTCAAGCAATCACATTATTTTTGATGTTTTAGAATTTAATAACTCCGTATACATTAATACCAATAATGGATTGTTTTATCTGGCGCTCGATGAATCATCAGGTGAATCAAAATTATATGAAATTGATTGCGATGAAAATATTTCAGGACTTCTGATTTATAATAAGAATTTGTATGCCTATAACAATAATAAAATCTATCGAATAAAGAATGGAATTGCTGATTTGGTTAACGATCAAGGATTAAGTGGCCTTTTTACTTCTAGTGTGAATTCTGACAGGATTATTGGAGTAGATAATAATCAACTGGTATACTTAATAAAGAGTGGTGAGGAATTTAAAATTGATAAGAGGGTTAAAAGATTCTCTAGGGATATTGGCGTAAAAGTCGAAGATTATGAAGGAAATATTTGGGTACAACATACATATGATTTGGATCTATTTTTATATGATATTTACAAAGATTCCGGCCAACACATTAATACTGATATATTTCAGGATCAGGAATACCATGTAATTAAATATAATAATAAGGTTTTCTTTTCAACGGTTGATAATCTTTATACTTTCGATTATGAGATAAAAGAAATTGTTACACCTCAAAATTTGGATCCCATTTTAAAAGAGAATTTTAAGAATACGATCTCAATAAAAGAAGATATCAATGGAGGTGTGTGGATTATTTCACCTTATACTGGAAATAACAATATTACACATTTAATAAAAGAACAAAATGGTGGTTATACCAATGATTCTATACAATTTAAAAGATTTTCTGCACTTAGGGTTAAAAGTGTCTACCCGCTAAAGGATGGAATTGTATGGCTTGAAACCTCCCAAGGACTACTAACATATAATACCAATTTTTCTACTACCTATGATAGCGATTTTTATACTTTACTAAGGGAAGTAACTATAACTAATGATTCTGTAATTTTTAATGGTTCATATATAAATAAAGTTGATTCAATGGACCAGATAATAAGGCATCCGCAAAGTTTTATCCCATCAATTGATCATCAAAATAATAATATCAAATTTGTTTTTTCATCAACTTTTTATGTGCAAGAGGATAATACAGAGTACTGCTATAAGCTGGAGAATTTTGATAAGAATTGGTCCGAGTGGACTACTGACTCAAAAAAGGAGTATACTAACCTAAATCATGGGGATTATATATTCAAAGTAAAAGCCAGAAATGTTTTTGGATTGGAAAGCATTGTTTCTGAATACAAGTTTCATATTTCGAGACCCTGGTATCTATCACTTGTGGCAATTCTTCTTTATGCAATGCTCTTTGTCCTTATTGTTGCAGTGATTGTTAATCTCAACACACAACGGCTAATCATTGAAAAGAATAAGCTGGAACAAAAAGTAAAAGAACGTACAGCTGATCTGCGTCAGGCCAATGAAGAGATTAAGACCCAATTTGAAGAGATTGAGGCGCAACGTGATGAAATAGAAGCGCAGCGCGACATGGTTGTGGAACAAAAGGACAAGATTGAAAAGATTAATGAAGAGATAACGGATAGTATTGAGTATGCACAATATATCCAGAATGCTATACTACCGCAGGAAGATTTCAGGGAAAAGTTGCTGCCTGATCATTTTATTTTCTATAAACATAAAAATATTGTAAGCGGTGATTTTTACTGGGTAACAGAGATTGAAGAAAGAGTTATTGTTGCTGCTGCTGATTGCACAGGACATGGTGTGCCAGGTGCCTTTATGAGTATGCTTGGTGTATCGTTTTTAAATGATATTGTGAACAAGGAGTATATTACTCATCCAGGTGTTATATTACGTCGACTGCGAAAAGAGGTGATTCAAGCCTTACAACAAAAGGGAAAATCAGGTGAGCAACGTGATGGAATGGATATCGCTCTTTGTTCTATTGATTTTAATAATATGGAGATGCAGTTCTCGGGAGCTAATAACCCTTTATATATTATACGTGATAAGAAAGAACAACCTATTGAGGAGGCGCGTTTGCTTGAGGATATTGAATTTAATTTATACGAAATAAAAGGAGATAAAATGCCCATTGCAATTTATGAGCGAATGGATAAATTTAGTCTGCACGAAATTAAACTTAAAAAAGGAGATTGCTTGTATTTGTTTTCTGATGGTTATGCTGATCAATTTGGTGGTGAGCATGGCAAGAAATATAAATACAAACCCTTCAAAAAATTGTTACTTGCCAATGCCGACAAATCAATGAAGGAACAATTTAATATTCTTAACCTGACTTTAAATACCTGGCAAAGAGGGTATGAGCAGGTAGATGACATTTTAGTGATAGGTATAAGAATATAATTCTAAGTTTATTACTTAAATAGATGAATTTTAAATAAAAAGCGTAGCATCTTTGCTACGCTTAATGTAGGAGTTAACATAACTTTAAAACCTGAAAGATTCTTATGTTAATTTATATTTTTAAGTGCTTCTTCAGTAGCTTTAATCATGGGATGGATAGAAATATCTTCTCCAACAGCTTTTTGCATCCACGTTTCGGGAGTTAAACGACCAATACTCCAAATACGATCTACTTCGTCTGGGAAATTCTTACCTTCTAAGTAGTTTTCGATTTGAAAATCAATTAAATGCCCGAATGAGTAGTTTGCCAAATATAACGGACTGGCAATCATATGCGAATATATAGCTAAGATCGGTTCATCCTTAGTTCCATAAGCATCAGCAAAATACTTATTCCAGACATCTTTAGCAATTTGAATAGTAGCCTCCTTTAATTGAGCGGCATTTGCTTCAGGATTTGCATATAACCATTGCCAAACCTTCATATCGACCATTGAAACACCCATAATCTCAAAAACTGACCAGTATAAATCCAATGTTTCCAAGTATTCTTTATCAGGATTTTCATTCGTATAACCTAAGAGTTGCAAATCTCTCTTCTGAAAAATAAATGCAAGTGCTTCGGTAAAAGCAGTATTTGGAACTCCGTTCATCATATAGTAATCCACATCGTGCAATGAGATGGTTTGCTCTACATTGTGTCCAAATTCGTGTACTGCGATATTATATCCTTTATAATCCATTCCCTTATCCGATATGCGAGTTCTTAAATGAGCATTTTCAGCTTTCATTTCAGCACCCCATGCATGACCAGAACCTCTGGCAGGGTCAACTGTAACTTTCGATGCAATAAATTCTGCACGTTCTTTCTCCCAGCCTAGTTTTTTAAGCATATTATCCAAATCTGCTTCAAAAGCTTTTGCAGTTGGATATAAAGTCCGTGTTTTACTATCTAAAGTTTCTCCAGAGATAGAACTGCGAGCTTTAAAGCCATCGTACCATATATCATACGGTTTTAAATCTCTACCAAGACGTTTACTAATTAATTTACCAACTTCCTTAACAACCGGAGATGATAAGTATTCATCAAATAATTTTTCCACTTGTTCTTGAGGTAATTCCTTTGAACCAGCAAAGGCTCTTTTAATAAATGTGTTGTAATCGGTATAGTACTCATCTGCTGCCTGATTGGCATGAAAATTATTTAGTATTTGCTGATAACGTTTATTG
>PKTC01000310.1 GCA_002869305.1 Marinilabiliales bacterium | reverse complement strand
GTATAGTAAAGCAAAAGAAACTGCTGATGAATTTGCTGAAGTAAAGAAAGAATATCCCAAAGGCAAAACTGTCGAAGAATTTGATAAGTACGGCATGCACATTACCCGAACCATTTTAATTGATGATCAAGTTGTTAGAGTGTATTTAAAAGTTGAACACGAATGGGGTGGTTTGTATTTCTTTAAAAATAATCAATCAATTTACGAAGAACTCTATAGGGTTGAATTGGAAAATGTTTAAAAAAACTTAATGAAAGACTTTAAAAAATATTATACATTACCTGCAGAACCTCAGGATGTTTTTATGGCACTTACCAATCCTTTTACCATTGAACTATGGTCTGGATACAAAGCCATAATGGATGCCAATGTTGGTACAGAATTTTCTTTATGGGAAGGAGATATCTCAGGTCAGAATATTGAAATTATTGAGAACAAGAAGATTGTTCAGGAATGGTATTTTGGCGAACAAGAAGAAAAATCTATCGTTACCATGAATATTTTTGAGAATAAAAAAGGCAGCCAGGTAGAATTGAAACATACCAATATACCTGATGAAGATTATGATAACATTATAGAAGGCTGGAACGAATATTACTTCGGAGCCTTAAAATCATTCCTCGAAATTGAGTAATGCCTTAAATTGTTACAACTATAATATTTCTTCGCTCTTTATTCATTGATATTTTTGTATATTTAAGTCTAAATTACTAGTGTTAAATTTAAATAGTATTATGAGAAATATTATCGGCATCTTATTATTAGTATGCAATTTAGTTTCATATTCTCAAGAAGATTCATACCAGATTCAATTAAAAAGTCTTCAACAAAAGCTAATAGATACCGAGCAAGAAGGTCTGAAGGTTCCAGTTTATAAAGAAATAATAACCATCAGTTTTCCAGAGCATTTAGAACATGTCATATCTAATTGTGAGGAACTTAATAATTTGGCTATCCAGTTAAATAACGCTGATGCTATGGCATTTGCTAACTTCTACTTAGGTGAATATTATTTTACTTCCGAAGATTTTGAAAAAGCAAAACAGTACTACTTAAAGTCGCTGGAAATATATAACAGTTTGGAAAATTCAAGTCAGATGATTCATCTTAATCATTATTTGGGCTTATCCAATCAATATTTAAATAATTATGACGAGGCTCTAGTTTACTATCAAAATGCCATAAGATTGGCTGAATCGATTGGAAATAAAGAAAGAGTGGCAAGAAGTTATCACTGTATCGGAACCTTGTATAACGATTTGGAAAAATATTCTTTAGCGCAGGATTACTATGAAAGGGCTTTAAAAAATTATAGCGAAACAGGTAATGAGGAAAGAATGGCGGCTATTTATCAGAATTTTGGAGTCTTACATTATAACTGGGGCAATTTTGTAGAATCACTTAATTTCTATGAAAAATCGCTAAATGTATATGAAGATCTCGATGATAAACAAAGTATTGGTATCTCATTAAGTAATATAGGATTGGTTTATGAGGAAAGTGAGAATTATGAGATGGCCCTGGACTATTATCAACAAGCATTAATAATTTTTGAAGAAATTGGTTCAAAGCAAATGTTGGTGTATATTTTTTATAATCTTGGGTCAATTTACAGAAACATAAACGATTATAATAGGTCACTTGAATTTTTCCAGAAAGGATTGGATTTGTCAAAGGAAATTTCTATGACAGATTACATATCGCATAATTATGAGGCTTTATCAGGTATTTATGATGAAATAGGATTGTATAAACAAGCTTTAATATACTATAAGGAGTATGTTTTTATTAAAGATTCCTTATTTAACGAAGAAAAACACAATCAAATTGCAGAGTTAGAGGCTATGTTCCAAACGCAAAAGCAAGAA
Organism: Marinilabiliales bacterium; assembly: GCA_002869305.1. Taxonomy (GTDB): domain Bacteria; phylum Bacteroidota; class Bacteroidia; order Bacteroidales; family UBA12077; genus UBA12077. Next base: position 1,935 of record PKTC01000310.1, on the reverse strand, counting down.
AAAGAAATTGACTTTTTAAAGTTGGATCAGGAACTTCAGGAAGCAAAAATTAAAAAGAAAGAAAATCAAAATTTAATACTAATAATTAGTTCGATTCTAGTACTAATCATTGCATTTGTACTCTTGATTTTTGCAAGATCTCAGCGATCATTATCAGGTAGATTACAAAATGAAATCGAAGAAAGAATTATCGCGGAAGAAAAGTTAAGAGATATTAAAGAAGATTTGGAAATAAAGGTGTTGGAAAGAACTTCTGACATCGAAGAATCTAATCAAAAACTCCGACTTGAAATTGAAAAGCACAAGCAAACCATGAAAGATCTGGAGTTGGCCAAAAATATGGCAGAAGAAGCAGATCGATTAAAATCTAATTTTCTGGCTAATATATCGCACGAAATTCGTACGCCAATGAATTCTATTACTGGGTTCTCGCAAATGTTAGCCTTCGACAATGTTGGAACAGATAAAAGAAATGAATATATCAGTTTAGTGCAGCAGGGATGCAACGACCTGACTCATTTAATAGATGATATAGTGGATTTTGCAACCATCGATTCAGGACAGGCTCAGATTGAAATAAAGGAGTTTAATCCGCATCCCATGATGGAATTTCTGCTCGATCATTTTACCAATGAATTGCTTAAAAGAGAGAAAGATAACTTAGCCTTAGAATATGCAAATGAAAATTCAGAAATTGATATTCTGATTAATTCCGATCAGTCGAGGCTTAAACAAATACTTTCAATATTAATTGATAATGCGATAAAATTCACCAAAAATGGATATGTAGAATTTGGATTTACACACCCCAAAAGCAATGAAATTCAGTTTTTTGTAAGGGATACTGGTATTGGAATAGCTGAAGAACATTTTAAACTGATTTTTGAGCGATTCCGGCAAGTTGATGAAAGTACAACGAAAGAGTTCGGAGGAGCAGGCATTGGATTGTCTGTTGCAAAAAACCTGGTGCGCTTGTTAAAAGGACAAATCACACTCGAGTCATCACCAAACAGAGGATCGACATTTTATGTTGTATTACCGTTTCAACCAGCAGAAAAAGAAAGAGTTAAATCAGTTCAACCATCCGATTTTAATTGTGAGAACAAAATTATTTTGGTTGCCGAAGATAAAAAAATAAATTTTGAGATCATCCAGGAAACCTTAGTGCCAACAAATGCCAATTTGTTATGGGCTAAGAATGGTAAGGATGCACTGGACATGATTAAAAAAGAAGATAAAATTGATTTAGTACTTCTTGATATACAGATGCCTGTAATGGATGGTTATGAGTGTGCTACACAAATAAAGAAGATGACTCAGAAGATACCTGTAATTGCTCAAACTGCTTATGCCTTGCCGCAGGATAGTTACAAATGTTTTGATGCAGGTTGCGACGATTATATTGCTAAACCAATTTCAATGGATCAGTTTCTTAGCAAACTTGACAAGTATCTTTCGTAGTTTTCTCTAAGTAGAACCTATTGTATTTTATTTATTTGTATTGCAATTTTTTTGAATTTGCTTTATCTTTAATGCAACAACCACAACTTTACTTACCGTCGTTTTATGTAATACATTACTAATCAAACTAAAAAACTTCTATTATGAAAAAATTGATTTTGGCAGCACTATTTTTAGGTTTTACATTTACTGGTTTTACACAGGTTGAAGAAATAGCCAAGGAAGTACTTCAAGCCTATAAGGACAGAGATACGGAAGCACTTAAAAAGCATGCATCCGGGTTTTTTAAATATGCCATTTCCGAAAGTTATTTTAGCGATAAGGAGATACAAGAAGATTTAAAATTTGTTGATAGTTGGGACGGCAAAATAAAGGAAATAAGATTTTAAACCGGCGATGTAATGGGAAACAAGGTTACGTTAGCCTCGGTATATTACGCTGATAACCCTGAAAACAAGGAAGAAATTTGCCTTG
>PKTC01000496.1 GCA_002869305.1 Marinilabiliales bacterium | reverse complement strand
CCATATATTTAGGGTATACATCGATTGCTGAGGCATCCTGAATCCTTGGAAATGATAAGGTGTGTGGTCCAACATTATAGCAAGCTTCAAAATGATTTGTATGACGAACCATAGCTAAAACTTCGTATCTCCAATCATATAAGCCAAATAATGCACCAATACCTACATCATCTAAACCTGCTTCCTGAGCGCGATCCAGAGATGTTAATCGATAATCAAAATCTCTTTTTTTACCGCCTAAATGATACTTTTTATATTCTTCAGGATGATATGTTTCTTGAAAAACCTGGTACGTTCCAATGCCAGCATCTTTAACCGTTCTAAAACCTTCAATATCCAATGGAGCAGCATTTATATTTACTCGTCGTATTTCTCCATTACCTTTTTTTACACCGTAAACAGTCTTAACATTTTCAGCAATAAATTCCGGCGAATAATGTTTATGTTCTCCATAAACCAAAATAAGTCTTTTTTGTCCGTTATCTTCCAAAGCTTCAACCTCGGCAATTAATTCCTGATCAGACAGCGTTTGGCGAACCGCTTCTTTATTTGTAGCTCTAAATCCGCAGTATTTACAATTATTTGTGCACTTATTTCCAACATATAAAGGTGCAAATAATACAATTCTATTTCCGTAAACCTTAGTCTTTAAATCTCTTGCTCCTTGCTTAATTTCTTCAATTAACTCGGGATCTTTTGCATTAATTAGAACTGCAGTTTCCTCAAGATTTAAACGTTTTTTGTTTAAAGATTTAGCTATTACATCACGAACTCTTTCCTTTGTCGATTCAGTATTATTTATATATTCCCATATCTCTTCAGGATCAATAAAAGGTTTCATTCGCTGGTCTTTAATCTTGTATTCTTCTGGATAAAATTTCATGTCATTAATTATTTATATTTCCCTGTCTTTATATACATAGCAAGTTTAAGTCCTTCTTAGTCGAAAGTCTCAACATACTCTAACATAGCTTTAGTAATTATTCATTATCTCTATGCTTTAAAAGTACTGACTTAACCTGGATACCTTTTAGTCGTCCAAGCTGACCGGTTAAAGAACCTATTTCGTCGGTGGTACCTTCAAGAACTAGAGAAATAATATTATGACCATTACCCCGTGGTAATCCCTGTCGGCCAATAATAATGTTGGAATGTTTGAAAGCAATTTCGTTCATTTGTTGAACGACATCGGAATTCTCAATCAATATAAGTGCAGTTCCAATTCTCTTTTCCATCAGATTTCCTCCGGATTATATTTATTCTTTAACCTTGAAACAGACGTATCTGTTTCTCAGAAAGAGTAAATAGATTTTACTGTTAATTTATTAACAAAGGTACTTACAAATTGTTTAATGCACAAATGATTTTAATCATGTGTTAAAAATTCGGATTTAATACAGATGAAAATTTTAAGTAATTTTGAATCAAATTCAAATAAAATGATAAAAAAGTTTTTCAAATGTATATGCATATTCGTATTCTTGATAATCCTATGGTCTTGTCAACAGGATAACAAAAACAACCATATAAAGATTGCAACACTTAAAGGGCCTTCTTCAATGGGAATGATAAAGATGATTGATAGCCTAAACCTTTCCAAGAACTCGAATATAGAAGTTAAAATTTATAGCGAACCGTTACAGATTCGAAAGTTAATGCTTGAAAATGAAATTGATTGTGCAATTTTACCAACTACCATGGGAGCCATTCTATATAACAAAGGTATACAGTATAAGATTGCTGCCATACCTGTGTGGGGAACACTATACTTAATGGGAAAAGACACTACAATTTATTCTTGGGATGATTTAAAAGGAAAAAGAATACACTTAATGGCAAAAGGTATGACTCCTGAAGTGCTATTCAAATATCTTTTAAATAAAAACAATATCAGTCCCCATAAAGATGTCATTTTAGATTATTCATTTCCCACTCATATTGATCTGGCAAATGCAGTTGCTGCTAATCAAGCAGAGCTAGCGGTTATTTCTGAGCCAATGGTAAGTCTTGTTATGCAAAAGAATAAAACAGTAGTTCCATTAATGGATTTAAATGTTGAATGGAAGAAAGTAAATCAAAATATCCCTATTGCTCAGACAGCATTCATGGTTCAAAGAGCATTTGCAAATTCTAATCCTGCAGAATTATCAGCAATACTTAAGGCTTACGAAAAATCGACACATTGGGTAAATCAAAATCAAGAAGATGCTGCTAAGCTTTTTGTAAAATATAATGTATTGCCTAACTTGGATGCAGGAAAATCTTCAATAGCAAGATGTAATTTGCAATTTGAACATATATTAGACGCTAAGATGCATGTAAATGAATACCTTAAGATATTTTATAATTTAAACCCTGTGATTGTTGGTAATAAAATTCCTGACGATAATTTTTACCTTAATTAGCAAACATTCGGAAATATTTTTTAAATTTATTCTATTATTCAACCTTTTTTTGATAAAAGCGTATACCTTTAAGATTCTAAACTAATAAAAATGGATTCTTCAACAAACTATGACTGGAGTAAAAAGAGTATCTTAATTGCCGATGATGAATTGCACAATTATATCATTCTTGAAAAAGCTTTACGTAAAACTAATATAAAAATATTCCACGCAGAAAACGGTGAGCAAGCCGTAAATATTTTTAAAGAAAATCCAGACATAAACGTCATCTTAATGGATATAAGGATGCCAGAAATGGGAGGTTTAGAAGCAACTAAATTCATTCGCACAGTTAGCAGAAATATTCCAATTATTGCTTTTACTGCTTTTGCTTTATCAGACGATGAAGCCATTGCCCTGGAGTTTGGCTGTGATGATTATATTTCAAAACCCGTACGTCCTGAATATTTAGTGAAAAAAATTGCTGAACATATTAACAAATAATCATAACTCCCTTCAAATCATTATTTAATATCTTATTTTATTTGTACTTTTCAACAAATTATTAATGATGGCTAAGAAAAATTCATTTTTTCGAATTATTTCCATTATTTCAATACTACTACTGATTGGATTATGGAAATTTGCATCGGTATTATATGCTTCGGAACTGATATTACCTTCACCAGAATCAACTCTAGTTGCAACATTAAAGCTATTTATTTCTGAAAACTTTTTAAAGATAATTGGGGCGACTATTTTTCGTGGAATAATTGGATTCATTATTTCGTTCATTTTGGGAGTAAGCTTGGGAATATTTGCAGGTATTAACAAATACTTCGAAGCTTTTTTAAACCCTATATTAGTAACCATCAGATCAACACCTGTTATTTCGTTAATTCTTTTAGCTCTTATTTGGTTTAAAGTAGATTATGTTGCTATTTTCATTGCTTTCCTAACCATGTTTCCATTCATATGTACCAATGTTATTGACGGTATTAAAAATGTAGATTCCGATTTAATTGAGATGTCAAGAGTTTATAAAATTAGTCAGTCAAAAATTATTAAAGAAGTTTATTTACCAGCAATAAGTCCTTTCATTTTTTCTGGTGCATCTAGTGCTATGGGATTTGGATGGAGGGCAATAATAATTGGAGAAGTACTCAGTCAGCCGCAATTTGGTATTGGAACATTTATGCAAACAGCGCAAACTTACCTAATTGTGAGCGAAGTCATTGCTTGGACTATCATAGCAGTTACAATTAGTTACTTATTTGAACTGATAATCCGAAAAATAGAACATTTAATTCTAGTGTGGAGGTGATATGTCATTAAGTATAAAAAATTTAAATAAATCATTTCAGGATATAAATCTTTTTAAGGACTTCAATATTGACTTTGAGGAAGATACAATTAATTGTATATT
>PKTC01000020.1 GCA_002869305.1 Marinilabiliales bacterium | reverse complement strand
TTACAATGATTAGAAGTGCAGGTAGCATATTTAGTATTTTTAACTGCTTAATCTCAAGTATATTTATTCCTAGTCCGATCAGCATCAGACCACCAATTCCTGTTAATTCGTTTATAATGCTTTCTGCAAAGTAATCACCAAAATAAGCAGCAAGCAGGGTTAGTCCACCCTGATATATTAATAAAGGAACAATAGAGAATGCAACACCGTATCCCATAGCCGCAGCAAGAGCTATTGAGGAAACTCCATCTAAAACTGATTTAGCAAGCAATAAATTGGGTTTTCCTCCCAAACCTTCTTCAATGGCTCCTAAAATGGTAACTGAACCCATACAAAATAAGAGAAAGGCAGTAACCAAACCTTCCGAAAATTTAGAATTATTGGACTTAAATCTGCTTTTTACATTTTCCCCAAATCTATTTAAATACTTATCAATATTTATCCACTCACCAATGATTCCACCACTTACAATGCTAATAACCATTAAAAATAAGTTGTTTGATTTTAAAGCCATATACATACCTATAAACAATGTAAACAAGCCAATTGCTTGAAATACAATTTTAATAAAACGTTCAGGTAGCTTTTTATTAAGTGCAATGCCTACTAAACTTCCAATAATTATTGCAATAGCATTTATGATTGTTCCAGTCATATACTTAAATTTTGATAAAGATAATAAGATGATTATTTAATGTTTAACATTTGTTTAAAATTAATTTTGTTCTTATCCATTATAATTAATAAATTTAAAACGCGTTAATTATTTTACCAAAGCAAACTATTATGAGAATTGAATTATTTAGTTCGGAGTATTTAAATATTGTTGAGTTAAACACTACTGGCGATAACGATAATTACATTAAAGGTGATTCTGAATCAAAATATGTTGAAAGTGAGGTGTTTAATCTTTTTACAAAATGCTTTGAAAATGCAAACAAACTCTATGAGTTTTTTGGTGCAACTAAATACAATACTAGAAATATAGTTCCTCTTCGAAATGAATTAATGAACAAACTGGAAACTTTCGAGAATATCAAAAATTATAATGGTTTTCAAGTTTTTTTAGATCAGGTATTTCTTGGTCAGGAGTTTATTGATGAATTAACAACGGAAGATAAAAATTGGAAAGATAATTGGAAAAAATATGTAGATCAGTTAATTACACTAAATAAAGGCTTAATAGCTTTAACTGATAAATGCATTGAGGAACAAAAAATACTTTGGGTTATAGGATATTGAAGTAATAAACGATCTTATTTTTTTTAAAATTTGTTGTATTTTCTTGACGAAAGTCAATAAAATTTAGAAAAATGCATAACATTAAATTTTTTTTTGTATTTTAATTTTTGAATGCAAATAAAGTTATATATTTGTAAAGAATAAATGAGGCTATTATTTCCACTTCATCATAATAGCAAGGTTAATAAATTAGAGTGTTAGCATCCCGGGGGGCCGGGATGTTTTTATTTTATATTTGCCAGTTATTATTCGGAAGCCTCAAATTCTGGCTCCTTGCGGTATTCAGCTTCTTCTACTTCAATACCTTTTTCTTTGCAAAAAGAATGTACATGATTTTTGATTTCCTTCAATTTTGAATACGGAAGCCAACCAATCTCCATTACTTTTCTTCGACCTGTCTTTTTATAAAAAGCCACATAAGTAAAACCCAATTTTACTTTCGTAACAGTTTCCCAGATGATTTTCTCAGGAACTTTCCTAAAAAACCCAAATTGATACTCTAAAGCAAATTCATCTACATTTACAAACATTTCTTTACTGTATCCTACAAAACCAAAATAGATGTATGCTAAAAAATAAATACCCCAACCAATGAGAATCCAAATACTTGGTCTGTTTTCTTTGTAAAAAATGAAGTAAGCAGCAATGGATGTAAGTATGAATGATATGGCAAGAATGATGATCAATCGTTTGTAACGAGATCCTTTATCTTTCATTTGGCTTAAACTGATTGAGATTGGTTCCATAATAAGTTGATATTAATTTCTTACTCAAATTTAAGGCTTTTAATTTTTCAAGGTAAATAATTTGCTAAAAAAATGATATAAAAGAATTTATCTAAGGATTTGTTATTTTTAATTAAACCATTTCAGTACAGTAACATCTAATTATTTTAGTAAATAAGAATTGAGATTAGCAGTTTCACGCTTTTGAACTGTTTTATTATCTTTAAAATCTATTTTAAAATAAATTATAAAACAATGAAGAAAATTACTTTAATTTTATTGATCTTAATGATGGCTATATACAGTTGCACAGATCAAAACAAAAAAGAAACAATCGAAAATCCACTATTGGCAGAATTTGATACTCCATTTCAGGTTCCACCATTCGACTTAATCGATACTACACATTTTATTCCTGCTTTTGAGGCTGGTATAGAGCAAGAAAATGAAGAGATAGAAGCTATCATTAACAATCCGGAAGAACCTTCTTTCGAGAATACTATCGTGGCTTACGATCAGGCTGGAGAGATTCTAAGGAAAGCTAGAGTGTTTTACACACTTAACGGAGCTAATACAAATCCTACTTTACAAAGAATAGCCAGGGAGTTGAACCCCATGATGTCTGCTCATAATAATGAAATTAACCTAAACCAGGATTTATTTGCAAAGATTAAAGCTGTTTATGATAAGCGTGAAAGTTTAGGACTAGATAAAGAACAATTAAGAGTGGTTGAAAAATATTATCTTGACTTCGAAAGATCAGGTGCTGCTCTTCCAGAGGAACAAAGAGAACAGCTAAAGAAAATTAACGAAAAATTATCAATGCTTTCGTTAGAGTTTGGTCAAAATCTTTTAGCAGAAACAAACGATTTTAAATTGGTGATAGAAAATGAAGAAGATTTAGCTGGATTACCAGAGGGAGTTATATCTGCGGCGGCTGATGCAGCTGCACAGAATGATATGGCTGGGAAATGGGTATTTACCTTACAAAAGCCAAGTTGGATTCCATTTTTAACTTATTCTCCAAAAAGGGAATTAAGAGAAAAGATTTATAAAGCTATGTATCATAGAGGTGATAATAATAACGATAAAGACAACAAGGGAATTATCGCCGAAATGGTAAAATTACGCGATGAAAGAGCTAAACTACTAGGATTTGATAACTACGCAGAGTTTGTGATAGACAATAATATGGCTAAAACGCCTGAGAATGTATATGACTTTTTACATAAAGTATGGGAGCCTGCCCTGGAAGTATCTAAAAAAGAACGCGATGAAATGCAAAAGATTATTGATGCTGAAGATGGAAACTTTAAGTTAAAATCTTGGGATTGGTGGTATTATGCAGAAAAATTGCGAAAACAAAAATATAATTTGGATGAAGAAGAAATCAAACCATATTTATCTTTGGACCAGGTTCGTGAAGGAATCTTTTATGTATCAAATAAACTTTATGGATTAACTTTTGAAGAAAGAACGGATATTCCAGTTTATCACGAAGAAGTTAAAACTTACGAGGTAAAAGAAGCGAATGGTGACCACGTATCTATTCTTTATATTGATAGTTACCCTCGCCCTGGTAAAGGAGGAGGAGCGTGGTGCGGAGCCATGAGAAGTGGTGCTTATGTTGATGGTAAGAAAGTAACTCCAGTAGTTTATATTGTAACAAATTTTACTCGCCCGGTGGGAGATAAGCCTGCCTTATTGAGTTGGGATGAGTCCGAAACATTTTTCCATGAGTTTGGTCATGCTTTACATAATTTCTTTGCTGATGGTCATTATAGAAGAACATCGCGCGATGTACCAAGAGATTACGTAGAATTACCTTCACAGATTATGGAGAACTGGGCTAGTCAACC
>PKTC01000113.1 GCA_002869305.1 Marinilabiliales bacterium | reverse complement strand
AGCAATCACAGCTTTAAATATTGGAAGAATCGATCATGAGACAACTGCTAATGTTGGCATCATTGAAGGTGGCATTGTTCGAAATGGAGTGCCAGATAAAGTTGTATTCAAAGCAGAGTGCCGCAGTTTAAAACACGATAAAGCCATGAAGCTGGCCAACTCAATGAGAGAAATTATTACACGTGAAGTAGAAGCTACAGGTGCTGCGGTGGAAATTGACGAACATAACTTATGCAAGGCTGTGGATATTCCAGAGAGTTCGTTTACTGTTTCTTTATCGAAACAAGCTCTTAAAAAAGTTGGGATTGATGCAAAAGCTACATTTATGACGGGTTTTACCGATGCATCAATTTACAATAACATGGGTATAGAAATGGCTGTAGTTGGTATTGGTGCAAGAAATGAACATGCTCTCGACGAACATATTTATGTTGAGGATATGGAAAAAGCCTTAAAGATGGTTGTCGAAATCTTACGATTGTCTGCATTATAAAAAACGTGCACTTTTAACCTTGGTTTAATATATAATCCTGCTTTTAAAATTGAAGAGTAATTCCATGGATCTGCAAAAACTTAAAATAAACCAGTTCAATCATATTAGCTTGGTAAATTTTCCTCAAGATATTGATCTTGGAATAATTTCAGACAATAATAACATAGAGGTAGTTATTTATTATATCAATAAAGTGGAGGATATTCAAAATTTTGTTAATTATTGTAATTCAATTGATTTACCAAAAGACAACAGAACAATTCTTGTTTTTAAAAAAGGAAGAAAAGATGAAGTAAACAGAGATAGAATCATTACTCCTTTTCGGCAAAACAAATTTGAAGATTTTACTTTTAAGGCACCCATGCTCTGTTCCTTATCAAAAGAGTTAAGTGCTTTTGTATTAGCTAAGAAGATGGAATAACCTAATCGGCCAGTTTAAACAAAAATCGAGAACACATGTTTAATATTAAGAAATTGGTCTGATTATCATGATAATATTAATTCTTGTACTTTATTATAAACTGAGAGATTGTATCTTTAAGGTAAAAGCTATATCTCTTAAATTAAAGGATCAAAAGAAAACTTCTTTTGTCATTAATGAACAAATGATAGATATATTTTTTGAAGGCAAGCTAATAAAAGAAATGGTAGTCCATTAAAACTTATCAAGGTTAAATAAAAAAGCCCTGTAACCAGGGCTTATATTTTAACTTGCTTTTGCATTTTTAATCATCTCAAACAGTTCTTGCGGAGTTTCACTAAACGTCTCATTTAATAAGAATACAGAGGCCACAATAAAGGCAACAAATGCCAACACGATAAAGAAGTGTTTCCAAGAGGTTTTTTGAATATCATGTCGTGATTTAATATCGCAAACTTCTCCAGGGCAATATTGTGCTTTTTTGCCATGATACCATTTATAAGCAAGGCAACCCAAACAAATTCCAAATACCGACTCGAAAAATAAGAAAATCAGACAAACCATACAAATTAATCCGGTAATTATACTATAGGTATTTAAAATAACCATTAATATAAACATGGTAACAGCTAATCCTATACCAATAATCCATGCTACTTTTTTCTGAGCCGCACCAACATATTCAGGTGTTTGTCTTCGAACAATCCATCGGCCAATTATTAATGTTGGCGAAAATTTAGGATTAATAAATACACGTATTAAAAAATCTGTAAGAAAAATAATGATGAAATATTTTATAGGAACGAAATTCCCTCCTACAGCCATCTGAATGGATATGTAAGCAAATAAAAATAAGATACCTGCTGTTGCTCTAATTTCTCGCTCATTTAATACAGGAATGGAGTATCCTTCCACGTTTTCCCCAAACTGTATGGTTTTGTTTTCTTTACTCATTGTTGTTATTTTTAGTTTAATCTATGACGATATGATGTTCCAATTTGTTACTCCTTTTGTGGAATATAAAAATTCGATACCATTTTTTCCTTATAACAAAACTATAATTTATTTGATAAAGAAGATGTTAAGATAATGTTATTTCCTATATAAATTAAGAGTATTTATTCTTTGAAGCAAGATCTATTATTTAGTCCTTCCTTTGACCAAAACGAACTTCTTTGTTTTCTATCATTGCCTGAAGTTGCGCCAATAAAGCTTTTTCTTGCGAGTCCAGTTGTCCATCTTCATATGAAATATTGATAATCTCTTCATACTCTTCAGGAGTTATTACATGATCATCAATTGCTTTAATGATTGCTTTTTTGAGTCGTTCTCCACTTTCACTGAATGCCATAATCTTATATATTAATTCTCAGTGCAAGTTACTAAAAAACACTTATATTATCTAGTTTTGCTTTTCTTCGGCTTATGGTACTTCGATCTTGATTTGTACTTTCGATTCTGTATTTTGATATTCCAATCTGGACTTTCACCTATTTCTATAGGCGTAGGTAACTTTATTACATCTCTATCAATTAGTTCTTCGATACGTTTAAATTTCAACATATCTTTTTCATTTATCAAAGTAATTGCAACACCTGTTGTTTTAGCTCTGGCAGTACGACCAACCCTATGAACATAATCTTCGGCATCTTGCGGAACATCATAATTGATAATCAGATTTATATCTTTAATATCAATTCCACGACTAATTACATCTGTTGCAACAAGAATTCTTGTTCTTTTTGAACGAAAACGAGAAAGAACATCCTCCCTTTCTTGTTGTTCCAAATCGGAAGAAATACCTTCTACCTTATCATGTTTTGATCTCATTCCTCGGACAATTTCCGAAACTTTACTTTTTGTTGAAGTAAATATTAGTACACTATCATATTCTGAATGATCAGAAATTAAATGTTTTATTAATGCTGTTTTATTCTTTTCATAAACTAAATAAGATGCCTGCAGAACACCTTCGGCCGGTTTCGAAAGCTCAATAGTTATTTCTTGGGGATTTTTAAGTATTTGATTTGCTAACATCCTAATCTTAGGAGGCATTGTAGCGCTAAACATGAGTGTTTGCCTTTGATTTGGGATATAAGTTATTATTTTTTTAATATCATCGTAGAAACCCATGTCCAACATTTTATCAGCTTCGTCCAAAATTAAATGTTCGATATGATCAAATTTAACATGACCCATTTTTAAATGAGTTATCAATTTACCCGGCGTGGCAACTATAATATCGGCGTTTCCAGAGAGAGCCTTTCTCTCAACCTCGAAATCGACTCCATCACCGCCCCCATAAACAGGACAAGAGCTTACCGGCACAAAATAGGTAAACCCCTGAATTTGTTGATCAATCTGCATAGCCAATTCTCGTGTAGGAACAATAATTAAAGTATTGATAGTAGTATTATCTTTATCGGCTATTTTATCCAATATAGGTAAAATAAAAGCCGCTGTCTTGCCTGTCCCTGTTTGGGCACAAGCAATAAGATCATTATTTTTTATTATTTCGGGAATTGCCTTTTCCTGAATTGGAGTGGCATCCTCAAAATTCATATATGAAATAGCTTCCAGCACACGATCGTTCAAGTTAAATTCTGTGAATTTCATTAATTTTTCTGTAAATAAGTTATTTATGACGCAAAGATATCTTTTTTATGACAAAATATATACTATAGCTGGTTTTCGCCATGAACAAAATATTAAGTATTCCCATTGCGGATATAAAATTTTCTATTTGTTAAACTAATTCATAAGAAGATTGTTAAGAAAATTTAAAAATAATTTTACTTTTGAACCTTATTATTTTCTTTACGTTAATTAAAAGGAAGTAATAATTTATTGGGGATGAGATTAATTAGTAAAAAAATATCAACATATCTATTAGGGTTTTTTCTTATCTGGACCTTATCTTCT
>PKTC01000271.1 GCA_002869305.1 Marinilabiliales bacterium | reverse complement strand
TCCATCAGGTATTAAATGATTCATAAAATTCTCAAGGTCGACTGTAACTGAGGGATCTGCATTCTCATTTATTGTAAGCGCAGCCGAAGTGTGTTTTATAAAAATATGCATGATTCCTTTTTCTGGGAACATATCCACGTTCTTTAAAATTTGGTCTGTGATTATGTGAAAGCCTCTTCTAAATGGAGGTAGAATAATTTCATACTGATCAACCATAATTACTTATTTGAGTTAATGTTTATCAAATAAAGTTATTGAATTTTTTCTAATCTTGTGCAAAAGGATTAGTTTTGGATTTCTTATAAAAAGCATAAAATAATTTACTGATTTTGCTGTTTATAGCTATATGATAATACATTATTAATGAAGTTTCTATTAACATATTTTTCATTGTTTTTATTGACATTTGTTGGCTATTCCCAGGAGGTGACTACTTTAAAAGGCAAAGTTTTAAATCCGGAAGGAGATGCTGTTGAATTTGCACATATTAGGAACATGTCTAATAACACGGGTGTTGTATCCGAAAAGGACGGAAGCTATTCTTTAAAAATTCCAAAGAGCAGAAATGTTTTAGTTCAGGTTTCGTGTGTTGGTTACAAGGCATTGAGTTTTAATATAAACTCAAGTATAGATTCTGTGTCCGATTATAATATTATTCTTGACTTTGAAGTTTCTGATATAGGCGAAGTATCAGTAGTTGGTGAATTATCTCCGGAAACTAACTTGGTTAAAATCGAATCAAAATACATTGATTTGAATCCTGATATCTCCGGAAATCTGGAATCTTTAATAAAAACAATGCCGGGTGTTACATCAAATACTGAACTAAGTTCTCAATATTCAGTCCGGGGAGGAAGCTATGATGAAAATTTGGTTTATGTTAATGATATAGAAATTTATCGCCCTTTGTTAATTAGATCAGGACAACAAGAGGGATTGAGCTTTTTGAATTCAGATATGGTTTCCTCAATTCACTTTTCGTCGGGTGGTTTTGAATCAAGATTTGGAGATAAAATGTCCTCAGTATTGGATATTAGATATCATAAACCAGTTGAGTTTTCGGGAAGAGTGTCATTAAGCTTATTAGGAGGAACTGCTCAACTTGAAGATGTTTCAAATTCAGGAGATTTTACTTACAATGCAGGATTAAGATATAAAACCTCGCAATATGTATTAAATTCCTTGGAGACAAAAGGCGATTATAATCCGGATTTTTATGATTTTCAAACTTATCTAACATATAAAGTAAACACCAAGTTAGATTTTGATTTTTTAGGATATTACTCATTAAATAGCTACAGATTTATTCCTCAAAGCAGGGAAACTTCTTTTGGTACTATTGACGAAGCCTTAAATCTTAAGATATATTATGATGGTAATGAAAAAGATAAATTTGAGACTTACCTTGGTGCATTTACTACAAATTATAATCCAACCGAAAAGCTTTTTCTAAAGATAATATTCTCAGCTTTTCAAACCAATGAGCAAGAAACATACGATATTCAGGGGCAGTATTATTTGAACGAATTAGATAATACTGTGGGTTCGGATACTTATGGTGACAGTATTATGAATATCGGAGTAGGTACCTTCTTGAATCATGCACGAAACTATCTTACAGCAAATGTATATACCCTGTCTTTTAAAGGAGGATATTATTCTGGTAATAATAAATTACGTTGGGGAGCTAAATATAATTACGAAGAAATTAACGATGAAGTAAGTCAATGGAAAATGCTTGATTCTGCAGGGTTCTCTCTACCTTATAATGGAACAAGTGTGAAATTATACGAAACCGCCCGAGCTAACAATAAAGTTCAGTCGAGTAGGATTTCGGCATATATTCAAAATACTTTTAATAAAAACTTAAATAATGGTGCTGATTTCTATCTCAATATAGGAATAAGGGCAAATTACTGGGATTTTAATCAAGAGTTTAATCTAACACCAAGGTTTTCTTTATCGTACAAACCTGATTGGGAAAAGGACATGATCTTCAGGTTTGCTTCAGGATTATACTATCAACCCCCATTCTATAAAGAAATGAAGAATGCTGATGGAGATATTAATAAGAATATAAAATCACAGAAATCAATTCATTTTGTTTTAGGGAATGATTATCTTTTCAGGGCTTGGGATCGACCTTTTAAATTAAGTACCGAATTATATTATAAAATCCTTAGAGACCTTATTCCATATAAAATAGATAATGTTCATATAGATTATTCTGCGCAAAATATGGCAAAAGGATATGCTTATGGAATAGATTTTAAAGTAAACGGTGAATTTGTACAAGGAATAGAATCTTGGGCCAGTTTGTCTTTTATGCAAACGAAAGAGGATATCGATGGTGATTCTTATTATGATTCTGATGGTGAACTAATTGAACCTGCATACTATCCACGTCCAACAGATCAATTGGTTAATTTTAGTTTGTACTTCCAGGATTATATTCCAATGAATCCTACTTTTAGAATGAACCTTAGTTTACATTACGGAAGTCGTTTACCATTTTCATCGCCTGATAAAGACAGATACGATCAGGTTTTTAGAATGCGAGCTTATAAAAGGGTTGATTTAGGTTTGTCAAAAGTGATCATTAATAAAGATAGAAATTTTGAAAAGACAAAATGGTTGAACGCATTTGAAGATATGTGGATAAGTTTTGAGGTATTTAATTTGTTAGATATAAATAATACAGTTTCGTATATGTGGGTTAAAACTGTTAGTAATCAGGCTGGAGATGCTTCTCAATATGCTGTACCTAATTACTTGACTTCTCGTAGACTTAATCTTAAATTAACTGCAAAATTTTAAGTTATAATTAATTTAGAATTAGAATTATAAAATTATTAATTCAATCTGAGTTAAATTTTTTAAATTTATATTTTAATTCAAAAAAATAAAATGCCACAAAGCCTCGAAGACTCAAAGAAACACAAAAAAGAATTCGACCCAATTCCAGAATCTCTTGAAAGAATTGGCAGATTGATTGTCGATTCGGCTTATAATGTTCATATCAATCTTGGTCCAGGATTATTGGAAAAGGTGTATGAAGTTTGTTTTTGTCATGAATTGGCAAAGAGAGGATTAAGTTTTAAGCGTCAAGTTGATATTCCAATTACTTATGATAATCTTAAATTTGAAGAGGGATTAAGACTCGATGTAATTGTAGAAGATCAGATTATTTGTGAACTTAAAGCCTTAGAAACTGTAAATCCAGTTTGGGAGGCACAAATTCTGAGTCATTTAAAATTAACAAATAAGAGACTAGGTTATTTAATAAACTTTAATGTTGTAAAAATTAAATCGGGAATTAGACGTTTCGTAAGCTAGCTTAGTGATAATTTTGGGACTTGGTGCCTTAGTGGCAATTAATATTAATATTTAGAAATTTTATGATATTTACTGATAAAGATATTCAACAAATAGAAGATAAAGGTTTATCAAAAGATAAAGTAGAAAAACAAATCAAAAATTTTAAAAATGGATTCCCTTATTTAAACATATTAAAACCAGCGACTATTGGAGATGGAATTCTGCTTTTAAACAACCACGAAATACAAGCATACATTAAGTTATATGAGGATGTAAAACCTAAAAGTTTAAAGTTTGTTCCGGCATCAGGGGCAGCGTCAAGAATGTTTAAGTTCTTATTTGAATTTTATGAAACGGCAAAAGATCAGTACAATCGTATTGAGGAAATCACTGATGAAAACGTTAGGAAGTTTTTTGAAGAATTAGATCATTATGCTTTTTACAAAGAATTAAAAACCACGATTGAATCCGCTGGTGTGGATATTGACCAATTATTAAAACAATTAAATTATAAAGAAATT
>PKTC01000348.1 GCA_002869305.1 Marinilabiliales bacterium | reverse complement strand
TTATTTTCAGCAGAAACTAACTTATTTGATCTTTCCTTTATATCTCTTTCGTGATCACTTTTTAATTGAAGGAATTTTTCTTTTGCCTGAAGAATTTTATCTTTTCTTATCACTTCAGCTTCAGCCTCTGCCTCCTTAATTATCTTCCTGCTTTTGGCACCAAGAGCTTTATCCAATAAAAAATAGGATATAAATCCCCCAACAACCAACGCAGCAGAAGCAGCTATAGTTCCCACTAAAGCCACCGATATTGCTCCAAATATTGTTGAAATAATCATATTTAATTGTTTTAATTATATATATAAAAAACCCGCATTATTATCTTCAATTCTCTAAAAACCCCAAATTAACATGGGTGGAGCTGCTATTAAACTTCGGCCATCCCCTGTTCCCTAAGGAATTCCGACGAATCGGAATGGGGCCCGCCCTCAATCAAATAAGCTTTACTCCAATTGGTAAAGTGTTGAGTTTCACAGACATTAAAGAAATAATACGGGCAAAATCGTAATTATATTTTAAAGAACGTTTAGTATTCTCTTTTTAGAAATTCATTTAATTCGTTATCCAAATCTTTTAATTCGTCCAAAACAGGCGATGCTTCATAGTTTGTGTCACACTCAATAACCTTTATCACATATTGTAAGGCTGCCATAGCTAAAAAATCTTGCGTGTCTTTATCCGTATATCTTTGTTTATATTGCAAGACTTTTTCGTTAATCATTTTTGCTGCCTTACGAATCTTCTCTTCATCTTTTCTATCTATTTTAAGTGGATAATATCTATCTGCAACATTAACCCTTATTGATAATTTATCTTCCATTACCTATTCAGATTCTATCTGTTTAAAAGAGCAATACATTTGTCGATCTCCCGCACAATTCTGTTAATCTTTATCTTTGCATCATGGCTATCACCGGTTGATGCTGTAAGACTTTTTGCAATTTTAAGCTTATTATGCTTATTTTTCAAAAAGTCCAGTTCTGCTTCTTTATTTTTTAATTGAATATTATATTCTTCTATTTGTTTTTTTAGTTCGGTATTTTCAGCTTTTAAATTATTGTACAAAGATAATAACTTTTTAACCTTATCCTTTAAAGTAATTACAATATCTTTTTGTTCAACTTCCATATAAATTTATTAAAAAGCAAAAGCAAAATTAATATAGCTAGCGTTATTTTAAAAATAATAATTCTGAATTTTTATTATAAAACAAATTTAATTTTAGATTTGTTATCTTAAACGCATACGCCATTTAACCTGTATAAATTTATATAAAATAATGCAATATAAAAAGTTCAGTTTAATAATTTACCTTATATCTCTAAGTTTAACAACTATAAGTCAAAACAAGTCTGAAAAAATACATTTCATATCTCCTGTAGATATTCCAATGTATTTGTCGGGAAACTTTGGTGAAATTCGTTCCACTCATTTTCATGCTGGGATCGATATTAAAACACAAGGTGTAATAGGGAAAAAAATTTATGCCGTTGCGAACGGATATATTTCCCGAATAAAAATCTCAACAAATAGCTATGGAAAAACTATTTACATTAATCATCCAAATGGTTATACAACCGTTTACGGACATTTAAGTAAATTTTCGCCTGATCTTGATAGATTTGTTAAGGAAATTCAATATAAAAATGAAGCTTTTGAAATTAACTATTTTCCAAAAACAAATGAACTATCTGTAAAAAAAGGAGAATTAATAGGTTACTCAGGTAATTCAGGAAGTTCATTAGGGCCTCACCTTCATTTTGAAGTGAGGGAAACAAATAATCAGATTCCTGTAAATCCGCTTCTATTCAATTTCAAAATAAAAGATAATATCTCTCCTGTACTATATAACTTAACAATTTATCCTTTAGAAAAATCAAGTACTATTAACGGCAATCATTTTAAAAAAACATTTCCGCTTGAGTCAAAAAATGGATATTATGTTGTTGCGGATAGCAGTGAAATTGTTTTATCAGGAAATATTGGTTTTGGAATCGAAATGTATGATTTCCTCAATGGATCGCGCAATAAATGTGGAATCTATACATTAACACTAAACATGGATAGTCTATTAATATATGAGCATATTATTGATAAATTTTCTTTTTATGAAGGGAGCCTTGTTAAAGGCCATGTAGATTATGCTGAGAAAGTTAAAACCAAAAAGACCATTCAAAAAATGTTTATTTTGCCCAATAATAATTTAAGCATTTATAAATCTGACTCGAATAGCGGTATTATTGAATTTAAAGAAGATTCTACTTATAACTTAAGGCTAATTGCTACTGATGTTTATGGAAACAAATCGGAATTAAACTTTTATGTTAAAGGATCAGAACCAAAACTAGTCCAAAACGATTCTATCTTTGAAAATTATATACAAATGAATTGGAACGAAGAAAATAAATTTGAAGATAGCGAGATTGTTTTGCAAATACCCAAAAATGCTTTATTTGACAATCTAAGTTTTTCATATTCAAAATCTGAACCTGATTTTAAAGCATATTCTGCCTTACATCATGTTCATAATATCTATACTCCACTTCAAAAATCTTATTCTCTTGCAATTCAAACTAAACAGCTTCCTAATGAATTAAAAGAAAAAGCTTTTATAGCGGAAATCCTGGAGGAAGAAATAAACTCTATTGGTGGGACCGTCCTTAACGGAAACATTGTTGCAGAATCAACCACTTTTGGTGACTTTGTAGTGTTGGTTGATACAATTTCTCCTGAGATCGTTCCATTATCTGATTTTAATAATTTAAAAAAAGAACAATTAAGTTTTAAGATATATGATGAATTAACAGGAATTAAATCATATAACGGCTATATTGACAATCTGTGGGCTCTTTTTGAATATGATGAAAAAAATGATTTACTTTTTTATAAAATCGATTTGGAAAGAATTGAAAAAGGAATTGAACACGAACTCGAATTATTTGTAATTGATAACATGAATAACATTTCTACTTTTTATAAAACATTTTATTGGTAAAACCTTAAACTATGAAGAAACGAACTATTTTAATTACAATAACAATACTAATGGGTATATGGCAATCATGTACATCGTCAGAAGTAAATCCGGAAATTACCCGGGATGAGTTATATAATCACATCAAGGTGCTTGCAAGCGATTCCCTTAAAGGCAGATATCCCGGTACAGCTGAAGATAGAATTGCTGCTTTATATATTGCAAATGAGTTAAAGCAAAGCGGACTAGAATTGATGTATAACAACGGTCTGCAGTCATTTGAGATAACTGGAAACATTAAATCAGGTACTAACAATCATCTTACAATTAATTCTACAAATTATATGTTAGATAACGATTTTGCCCCAGTAGTATTTAGTGCTAGTAAATTAGTTATTGCTGAAGTTGTATTTGTCGGTTATGGTTTTGAAATTGAACAAGGAGAATCAAGCTGGAACGATTATAAAGATATTGACGTTAAAGATAAGTGGGTGATAATACTAAGAGGAGAACCCGAAAAAACAGATCTTGAGCTTCCTTTTTCGATGTATAGCGGGTTGCGATCAAAAGCCATAAAAGCAAAGGATAAAGGTGCTGCAGGTGTTATTTTTGTTTCTGGTAAAAAATTCGACGAAGCTGATGAATTGATGAAGCTTGCTAAACCAGAAGGAGAAGTAGAAATTCCTGTGATTCAAATAAAAAGAGAAGTTGCAAATATGATTTTGGAACGTTTAGGTAAAACAATCGGTGAACTTGATGAAATTATAACCAAGGATGTAAACTCTTTTAATACAAATACAAATCTTGAATGTCAGACAGAATTAATCAGGACAAAACAAGAAACATACAATGTAGCAGCTAAGTTAATTACTGATCC
>PKTC01000110.1 GCA_002869305.1 Marinilabiliales bacterium | reverse complement strand
AATGGTATTTTATCTGTTAAAATAGCCGAAAAAGGAATAACTAAAACACTGGAAGAAATTAGAGCAGTTTGGGATGAAGTTAACAAGGGTGTACCTTTTGAATATAGATTTTATGATGAATCTTTTAAGAGCCTGTTTGAGAAAGAGGAGGACTTTTCGAAATTGTTCTTTAGGTTTACCATTTTGTCTGCTTTTGTTGCAATATTGGGACTATTTGGATTGGCTGCATTCTCGGCTGAGCAAAGAACAAAAGAGATTGGAATTCGAAAAACCTTTGGTGCAAGTTCGAAGCAAATGATTATGTTACAATCTTACGAGTACTTACGATTGGTTTTCTTATCTATAATTATTGCTTCTCCAGTTGCATATTTCTTAATGCAAGGATGGTTGCAGTCATTTGTGTATCGTATTGATCTTGGATTGATCCCATTTATAGTTGCTACGCTTATTGTATTTTTTGTAACGATTTTAACCGTGAGCATACAATCGCTTAAAGCTGCTCAGAAGAATCCTGCAGAGACATTGAAATATGAATAGTTTAAATTATAAGGAAGATTTTAATAAGTATCATCCTAAAGTAGTTTGAATATTAATTTCTAAAACATATTTGATGAGATATTTGATTGAAACAAAGAAGTCCCAAAAAGATTACAACATAAAAAAAATTATATGTTTCATTTCGTTAATCTTTTTTTCTTTAGAGATTCAAGCACAATCCATTGAGGAGTTAACTACTAGCGAATGGATTCAAGATATTGATTTTCTGCAGGAGAAACTTTATGAAACATTACCACAAGCTAGCAAGCGTATTGATAAAGGTTTATTTCAGCAAAAAGTGAGTGAGCTGAAAACTCAACTTTCAGTACTTTCAGCTGAAGAAATAATTGTGGAAATGCAATCTTTACTAGCATTAGCTAGTGATAATGGCTGTTTCATATATCCTTTTCAAACTGCCTTGAACTTTCCTTTACTTCCACTTAAATGCTATTGGTTTACCGATGGCTTCTATGTGTGTGATGCATCTGAACCATACAGGCATTTGATTGGCAAGCAAATAATCCAAGTAAATGGAACTGATATTGAAGAGATTTTTGACAAATTAAAACCTATTCTACCAGCTGATAATGAATATTTTCAGCGTTATATGTTTTCAATGTATCTACAAATACCAGCATGGTTGAAGTGGGCTGATATACTTATGGATAAGAATAAAGCAGTTATTCTAACCGCCTCTGGCAAGGAAGAGGAAGTAGCTTTTAGTTCTGTTCAATCTTATATTCCTCTTAAAAGAGAATTAGCAAGTTATGGTAAAATTTCTGCTAGTAATACGAGTCATAAAGATGAAAACTATTGGATGGAATATTTACCAGATGAAAAAACTCTTTTTATACAATTTCTTCAAATTAGCGACCAAGAAAAAGGTCCTTCTTTCAAGAAATTTGTGAAAGCCGTATCAAAAGAACTAAATAGTGAAAAAGTAGAAAACCTCATCATTGATAATCGCTACGGTGGCGGAGGCAATGGTTTCAAATTAAAATCATTTACAGATCTTATTCGCGATAATAAAACTATTAATCAGAAAGGAAAGCTATTTGTACTCACAAGCAGATCAACAAGAGGAACTGTGTTAGAATTAACATCAATACTAGTTATGAATACCAAAGCTATACTTGTTGGTGAACCTACAGGAGAAGGACCTAACTTAGTTGGTGACACAAAAGAAGTAATCCTTCCAAATTCTAAAATACGCGTTTCTCTTACACATACTTTTTGGTCAACTTCTTTTGATTCTGATATCAGAAATACCATAAAACCAGATCGAAACATCGAATATACCTTTACTGATTATCAATTGGGAATTGATCCTTGGTTGAATGCGGTGAAATCAGAAAAAAAGAATGAAATAGAAGAGGTAATTCCAGCTACAAATGTAATTAATTCAATTGTAGGGATGCACTCTATATCAGATCGTACACTTGAAATTTATGAAGAGAATGGTAGATTGTACATGAAAATAGAAAGGAAAATTAAAAGCTTTTTTGAGTTGAAGACTGAATTATACTTTCTTAAAGAAGGCATTTTGAGTACTGATATTAATGAAGTAAAAGTATATTATCAAAAGAATAGTGATAATGAATTATCAATAAAGAAAATAGACTGGTATGGTGAAATACTGGAGTAATAGATAATAAGATAAATTTAACCAGTTTACAAATTAACGGTAAGCTTGTTTTTTATATCTTTATGCAAAAGAATACAAT
The DNA here is from genome assembly GCA_002869305.1 of Marinilabiliales bacterium. Lineage (GTDB taxonomy): Bacteria > Bacteroidota > Bacteroidia > Bacteroidales > UBA12077 > UBA12077. Next base: position 4,152 of record PKTC01000110.1, on the reverse strand, counting down.
AATGACAGGTTTATATTTTAAGGAAACACAAAAAGTAAATTTAGGTTGGAAGTGGATAATGTTTATAAGTCTATATATTTTACTGATTTGGGCTTTGTTTGAACAATTTAAAAATGAAATAGATATTTCAGCGGTTGCATCTATTATTTTTAGTATTAGCCTTATAGTTATCTTTAATATAATTGTTGTTGTAATGAAGCTAGATACCGAAATATCCATTGCAAAAATCAGTTTTCGATATAAACCATTTCATATAAAACCTAGAGTTATTTATTGGGATGAGTTATCGGACTTTTNCTTAGAAATTATAAACCTGTAAGAGAATTTGGAGGACATGGCATACAGCGTAGATTAAAAACGGGAAGAGCCTTTACTGTATCTGGAAAGAAAGGTTTGCAACTTTTATTAAAAGATGGGAAAAAGATTTTAATAGGAACCAATAAGCCTCGGGAACTTGAAATGGTTATTGTAAAGTTGAAAACTAAATAGTAATTCAAAAAATATCTCCCAGTTAAATAACCAGGAGATAATGGTATAATTTATTATGGTTATTTTCCGTCAACTTTCTCAATGAAGGTTTTTTTAAAATAATCTCCAGAGCTAATTTCTATAAAGTAATAACCAGAATCAACTTCTTTTCCTGATTTATTCTTACCATCCCATTCTATAGTATAATCTCCAGCTTTTTTTTTACCAGTATAAAGATTCTTTACAAGTTCTTCATTCAAATCGTTAATTCTTATTGTAATCGGGGTTTTATAATTTACTTTATATTTGATTTGGTATTTACCTGTAATTAAACTGGGTGTAATGTCACCAATCTCTATCGAATTATGACCTTTCTTTTCAAGTTCAGGCTCAACATTTAAAAATTTTTCTAAGTCTATAGCATAAAAATTATGATCAGAGCTACCCATAAACAAGATACCATCCTTTTCAATAAGACTTGTGTAAATGTTTCCACCTATAAAGGCAAAATTTTTAATGCTTCCATCATTTCGGTTCACAGCATATAAATATCCTTTTCCCGGACTGGCTCCATAAACATTATATGCATCACCTGTTGTAAAAATTACGTAACTTTTATATATAAGAGGTTTTGAAAAGTTATTATTTAGAAATAAAAAGGTCCAATATTTTTCGCCAGTAATTGCATTAAAAGCAAATAACTCATGATTATCAGAACCAGCAATAAAAAGCGTGTCATTATATATCTCTGGATTTCCAGATATCCATCCACCATTCTTTTCGGTGTAACTCCATTTCTTAACACCTGTATTTTTATCGAGTACTTGCATTTCAGGGTTTCGTCCGCCATAATAAAGCAAATCTTTGTAAGTTAGAAAAGAAGCATTAAGTTGACCAAAGGTTGAATACAACTGCTTTTCGTAGGTCTCATAAATCCACAGAGTTTTATTATACTTTACATCTAGAGCATACACTTTACCATTCCAATCTCCAAAATAAAGAATGGAATTATCAATGGTTAGTTCACTCTTGATAGCTGCTGAATCCTTTGCAAGGTAATGTAATTCTTCTTTGCCAGACTCAAGATTAAAACCATATAAGTTACCATTGTTTAATCCCACATATATTGTAGAACCTTCAATTATCGGAGCTCCACTATGATAGTCCCAATAATCAAGTTGCCCGGGGTTTAAATTACTTTTACTTTTGAAGCTCCAGATTTCACGACCAGTTTTTTTATCCAGTGCAAAAAAGCTATTTCCACATTTAAAGTAAATAATATGGTTCTTTATGAGTGCTTTTGACTGTATTATTGAATTGGTTTTAAATGACCAAATTTGTTTACCGGAATGAATATTTAGTGCATAAAAATTTGAATCATTACTTCCAAAATACACGATATCATGACTTATAACAGGGTGTGATAGCACCTTTCCGTTCGTTTCAAATTCCCATTTTATTAAAGAATTTTGCTGGGCGTTGGTCGATAAAAAAATAATAAGAAGTAAACTTAATAATTGAATTCTTTTCATTTGATTTTCATTTAGGTTACAAATCTTAGTATTAGATAAGCTATTAAGTATTTACCCTTTTTATAAATGCAATTTCCTCAAATTTACACGAATATTTCCTACATAATCAGTTTTTAATTAAAAACGTAAGAGTGGTTATAATTATAGTTTTGTTGATTATATAGCTGATTTTAAATAGTTTATCTAGAATTTATTTTAAAAATTCTATATCAGGGCTAATATCAAAAACATGCGAAGGTTTAAATTTTTCTTAACCCAATACGTTATGTTAAGCATGATTCTTGAAACTGATTTTAGAAAATTCAATAGGAACTTTCGTGACCAAAAACAAACGAAGTTGAAAGATTCTATTTTTTATTAGTTAAATCGTGCAATCGGTTTTCTTACTAAAAGAATGCATTTAATTGGAAAGTATTTGTATTTTTATGCTTTAAAAATCATAGAAAAATATAGAAAGGATAAAGAATTGTTATGTCAAAAATAGAAGCATTGAATCTGATCGGAAATACTCCGATGGTGCATTTAAAGACACTTGATCCAAAACCGGGCGTAGAAATATATGCAAAACTGGAATTTTTGAATCCTACAGGAAGTTATAAAGACCGAATTATTCAATATATGGTTAAAAAAGGTGTTGAAACTGGTAAAATCAATAGTAATACAACGCTTGTTGAGGGAAGTTCTGGTAATACAGGAGCTTCTGTTTCTATGGTTGCTTCGAGCATGGGACTAAAATCAATTATCTTTGTTCCTGATAAATGTAGTGATGAAAAGGTTGCAATTATTAGATCTTACGGTGCCGAAGTAATTGTTATACCTACTCCTGAATCATATGAAGATGCTGCTGCTAATAAAGCCAAGGAGCATGAAAATTATTATCATATAAACCAGTATAACAGTCAGTTAAATCCTGAAGCTCATTATATGACTACAGGTAAGGAGATTTGGGATGACATGAACGGGAACATTGATGCATTTGTAGCTACTGCATCTACAGGTGGAGCAATATCAGGGATTGCTAAAAGATTAAAGGAAAATGACCCAAATATAAAAATTATACTTGCGGATCCGGAAGGATCTGTTTATAAGCCATATTTTGAAGGTAAAGAAGATTATCTATCCTACAAAAAGCCTTTTAAAGTAGAGGGAGCAGGTAAAGGAGCAATTGTTGACGCTATGAACTTTAAAATACTTGATGACGCAATTTCATTTAATGATGAAAATGCTATCAGTATGGTACATCGTCTTGCTCGCCAGGAGGGACTGATGGTTGGCGGTTCTAGTGGAGGTAATGTTTGGGCTGCTTTACATATTGCTAAGAGAATGGAAGCTCCTGCTAAAATAGTAACTGTAGTACCTGACAGTGGTTTCAAATATATGAGCAAAATATTTAATCCAAAATGGCTAAATGAAGTAGGCCTTGGACATCTTGCTGCTGATTAATTTATAAAGCATTATTATATAAACAAAAATACCGGAGGTTGAAAAACCCCGGTATTTTTTTGTTGATATTTCCGCAAGTTCTCAATTAATCCTTCGACATTTCTATTTGCTATTACTAAAGCGTTAGAAGAAAATCTAAAAAAGTACAGTTTACTAAATTATTTGCATAAATCTTAAATGCAATTTATTTCAAATATTTGCATCTTTTTTAGAAAAAAGGAGTCTTTAGTATAGTCATCTTTTTTATAGTTATCAAAAAATCAAAATAATTATGTAATAATTTTCGACAATTCGTTACTAACATAATACAGTTCATTACACTTTGGTTGAATGGAATATAAAGTAAATATACTTTTGGATAATAATATAAGCTGAAAAACTGTTTACCTATAAATGAAAATCTTTAACAGACAAATATCAATCAAAATCATTCTTAACCTACTGCTTTTTCTGGCTATATCAGGAATGGTTTTTATTTTATTGTCTGTTAATAGGATGAATACTGTTTTAAGTGCAGATTTAGGGTTTAATAAGGACAGTGTTATAAGTATTAAAACATCTAAAAGTTCATTTGTATTGCCAGATAGCTTGGTATTCTCATCAACACTTCCAGGATTTAAATCAGAAGAAAATATTAAAGTATATTCCGAATTTAATGGTCAAGGCATTCTTCTTGCAAATCAGTATGTTTCAGATCAGTACTTTGATT